>NZ_JBEOVM010000130.1:0-17037 GCF_040295505.1 Streptomyces sp. NPDC002790
CCCGAAGGCGCCCTGTACGCCTGCGACAACTCCAAGTTCGGCAGCGACGGCAAAGGCCGCTACTGGCCCGGCGCCGAAGCGTGGTTCGCCTGGCTATCGCGCACCATCGAGAGGTACGGGCCGGATCGCTGTCTGTGGGCGCTCGCCCCGGACCAGCCGTTCGACGCCGCCGGCACCCTCACCGAGTCGCTGCCGTGGCTGACCCGCATCCGGCAGCTGGGCGTCCCCGCAGCCTTCGCGGCCCAGGACGGCTGCGATCACCCCGGGCTGCTGCCCTGGGACAGCTTCGATGTCCTGTTCCTGGCCGGATCGACCGAATGGAAACTCGGCGCGGTCGCCGAACGGCTGGCCCGCGAGGCCAAGGACCGCGGCAAGGGCGTGCACATGGGCCGCGTCAACAGCCGCTCCCGCCTGCGGACCGCCGAGTGGTTCGGCTGCGACAGCGCCGATGGCACCTACCTCGCTTACGGGCCCGACAAGAACCTTCCCAAGCTCCTCAAATGGCTCGACGAACTCGACGGCACCCCCTCCCTCCTCGGGGGCCCCGACGGCGAGCCGAGCACTGCGCTCCCGCGCGAAGCTCCCCGCCGCCGCGCATCTCCGGGTCAAGCAGCTGCCACAAGAGCGCAGAGGTCCCCGCTCACGGGGTCACACGCTGCTGCCGTACCTCCAGCCAGCCGTACAGGCGCCCGAACCCGCTGACCGCGCCGCCACCCGCCGCGCGCACCATCAGGAGTCCATCTGCCCTTCCCTTACGACCAGGTCAGCCAGCTGCTCTCGCTGGCCGAGCGCATCCACAACGCGGCCGACGAGCTGCCGCTCACCGACTCGGTGCACTCCGCCGTCAACAACCTCGATGACCTCGATGACAGCGCTCGCGACATCACCGGACTGATCACCCACCTCACCACCGCGGCAGCCTTCGCCGCGCGCACCGAACGACGTGGTCGAGACCCCGAGGCGGACATCACCCGGCGCACGGTCACCCAGCTCACGCACACGGTCGGCGCCCTGGGACACACCCTGGCCGACCTCGGTGACGCCGTCGCCCACGCAGGCGTACTGCACCAACTGGCCGCCTCCCCACGCTCGACGCAGCGCAACCAGGGCATCGAGTCCACGCTGGCTCTGCTGCACGCGCGGATCGCCAGTGCCCGTGGGCGACTCCACAAGTCGGGGGCCCGACTCCACCAGGCGGCCAACCGGCTCACCGCTCCGCCGGTTCCCTCCCGCGGCCCGCGCGCGAGCGCCACCATCCCCGTCACCCCGCCCAGCGCTGCTCCCTCCCGCACACGCTGATCCACTCCGCCCAAGACCCTGGAGCACCCTCATCCGCAACGCCTTCCGCGCCCTGCCGCTGCTCACCTGTGCCGCGCTGCTTGCCTGCGCCGCCACCGCCTGCAACAGCGACGACACCCCGTCCGCGAAGAGGACCCCCACCACGCCCACCGTCCCGAAGCCTGAACCCGCACTGGCTGACGCGCAGGCACGCGCCGTCATCACCCACTATTCAAAGATCAACAACAAGGCCAATGCGCAGCGCGACCGGCCCCTGCTCGACACCGTCGAGGACGGTCCGACGTACGCGATGTCCGTGTCCGAATACACCGAGACCGAGGGCCTGCCCAAGGCCGACCGCAAGCCGTACAAGCCCTGGTCGTACGACACCTCCAGCGCCAAGCTGTACATCCCGCGCTTCACCACCAGCCAGGACCGCTGGTTCGCTGCCGCGCTCTCCAGCGAAAAGGGCAAGGACCCCAGCCGCATCGCCGTCTTCGCCGAGCAGCCGAAGGACAAGCGGTGGGAGCTGGCCTCCGTCGTCGACCTCGACGATACGACGCTGCCGGACATCGCCCTCGACAAGGACGGGTACGCCACCGCGGTCGCCGCCACCGGCAACGAGCAGCTCGCCGCCGACGCCAACGTGCTGCGCACCGCGGTGATCGACAACTTCGCGACCGGTGGGACGAACACCGGCAGCAAGGTCTTCGATCCGACCAAGGCCAGCAGGCAGCAGATCAAGGTCCACGACGAAACGACGCGCAAGTTTGGGAAGTTGGGCACGACCGTCTTCGCCGGCGCCACCAACTCCTTCAAGGACGCCTACGCCCTGAAGACCCGCGACGGCGGTGCGCTGCTGCTCTTCGCCCACACCCACACGCAGACCGACGCCGTCGCGCACTCCGGGCTGCAGATCAACCCGGACAAGGACGAAAACGCCTGGCTGCACGGCATCCCCCGCACCTCGGTGACATATACGTTCGTCTGCTCCGATGCCGCGACCGTGCCCGCGAAGGCCGCCCCGTCCCGCCTGATCGGCTATACGTGCGCCCGCACCGACGCCTCCGGCCCGCCCGTCGGCTCCGCGCAGACGGACCGCGCATAGCCCGGCGGAGGTGACAGTGTCCCTGCCGCACCCCGACTTCGAGGTGTACGACAACGTCGGCCGCACCAGCGAGCAGATCGCTGCCCACCACCAGGACAGGCCGACCGCCGACGACCTGCACCGTTGGGCCGCCCACGACGCACGGGAGTTCGCTTCCTCGCTGCCCGACGAGGGCGCCGGCCAAAGCATCAGCGACTGGACCCGCCAGCTCTACCGGGCCCGAACGGCTGCCGAGGTGCACACCGTCACGCAGGAGGTCTTCGGGGGCGGACACAGCGGACTCGGAGAGCTGCACCTGTTCCTGGAGACCGTGGCCGAGTGGTGCGAGCAGCATCAGGAACCGGGCTTCGCTGCCCGCTACCGCCAGCACGCCGAGGAGCTGTCCGCACTCGGTGACCAGCTCGCCTACCTGGGCGAGGACCACATGGCCAGCACCTACCGGCGCCCGCATCGGCCGTCAGCCGGGCAGCCCAAGCCCGCCGTCGCGATCGCCCCTGCCGTCGCGCCGACTGCCTCCGTGCGCCGCCCTGCCCGCTGACCTCGCCCAAGACAGGAAGAAACTCTGTCCACTCGTTCTGTCATCGCCCGTCCCACTGGCACCGGCTACGCCGGCACGTACATCCACTGGGACGGCTACCCCAGCCATCACCTGCCCCTGCTGCTCACCGCATACCAGCATCGCTTCGCCGGAGACACCGACGCCCTGACTGCGTATCTCATCGACGAGGCGTCGGAGGGCTGGTCCTTCCTGGGCACCGACCTCCTGGACGGGGCCCCCGATGCCCTGCGCGAGCACTTGGCCGGAGGACGTAACGAACCCGGCCGGCGCTACCCGGCCCACCCGACCATGCCTCCGCTCCTCTACACCGAGCGAACAGCATCCGCACTCGACTGGGGCTACGTCCTCCACCCGCCGGGCATCGAAGTGATCAGCGCCCCGGGTGCGGCACGCGGTCCGGTCGTCGCATGGGGCACCGACCCCCGCGCGCGATTCCGCGACACCGCCGGCCTGTGGGCGCCCGACCGGCCGATCCCGGCCACCACCCCGCCGAAGGCCACCGCACGCACGGCGACGTCCGGCCCCACGCCGTCACCCACCACGGCAGCACCGACCCGTCCCCGCGCGCACTGACCACCCAACTCAGGAGACCGACCTGTCCACCCGCTCTGTCATCGCCCGCCCCACCGCCGACGGATACGCCGGCATGTACGTCCACTTCGACGGCTATCCCGACAGCAAACTCCCGCTGCTCCTGGCCGCCTACCAGCACCGGTTCGCCGGCGACCTGGAGCCCATGGCCCGCCACTTGATCGACGACGTGGAACACGGCTGGGACGAGTTGGGCACTGATCTTCTCGACGGTGCTCCCGCCGCCCTGCGCCGCGCCCTGACCGGGGGCGATGAATACCCCAGCCGTCAGATGACCAATGTGATCTGCGCGGACGGCAGCCCGGCCGAGCGGGAACTGATCACGCAGGACGGCACCGGCGACCTGGAGTGGGCTTACGTCCTGCACCCGCATGGCATCGAAGTGATCGCCCTGCAGGCGTACGACCGCGGTCCCGTCGTCGCGTGGGACACCGATCCGCGCAGCCGAATCCATGCCGCTCCGGACGCATGGCGTCCAGACTTCCGGGCCCCGGTCGTCCCGCCGCGGACCGCCCCGCGCCTATCCACCGCTACGTCCGCATCGGCGTCGGCGCCCCGCAAGTCCGCCCGCCGCTAGCGCCCGCGCCCCCGCACCGTCCCCGACCGGAGAACCCCCTGCCCCCGCACTCACGCCCGAAGATCACCGTGATCATCGCCACCCAACTCCGCCCGGAACGCCTGCCGTTCCTAGTGGCGATGCACGCCAGTCTGTGCCGTCAGAGCGTGCCGTGGGAGGCCGTTGTCGCCCTCGATGGCGCCGACCCCGCCCGGCTTCCGGTCGCTCTCGCCACGGACCGGCGCGTACGCACCCTTACCCTGCCGCGCGCGGTCGGCGCGGCCTGCGCCCGCAACTTCTCGCTCACCGACGTGGACACCGAATACGTCAACTGGGCAGACGACGATGACGAGTTCACCGACTGCGCCATGGAGGTGCGACTGCGCAGCCTGGAGAACGCCGGGGTCGGCTGGTGCGCCGGATACAGCCAGGACCTCCATCAAGACGGGACCACGACCCTGTGGCGACCTCCGACGCCGCCAGGCCGACACGAGGCCGGGGATGTGTGGCGGTACTGGAAGAAGCCGGCCGACACCATCCCGCTCGGCCCGACCACCCTCCTCGCCCGCACCGACCTGGTGCGCGCAGCCCCCATGGGCGGCCTCGTCCAGGGCGAGGACTACTGCGCTCTCGCCGTCACCTGCCTCGCCCCCGGCATCGTCCTGCCCGTCCCGGTCTACCGGTACCGCAAGCACCGGGGCCAGATGACCGCGCAGGACTCGTACAACGAACTGGAGCAGAGGTCGCGGGCATTCGCCCATGCATTTGGTGCCAGCCTGCGCGCCGCATGCCTGCCGCGGGACGGCCAAGAACCCGCCGCCGCGTAGCGGAGACGGCTGCCCTCACCTCCGCGCATCACCCCCACCACCGAAAGCGCCCATGCCCGACACCCCCGCCCAGGACCGGCCCCGGGAGAAGGTCCTCATCTCTCCGCGCTACCTGGCCGCCAGCCTGCCTGCCACCCACCACGAGTTCCTTGACGTGTTCGCCGAGGAGACGGGGTGGAATGCGCACACAGACCACTCCTCGTTCACCGTCACCAGCCCCTGCCGTCGCATCGTCCTGCGCCATGACCAGGAGGCCGTGGGACGAGGCCCTCACCTGGTGATCTCAGCACGTAGCGACGAGGACGCCTCCGAGCGATGGCGAACGAGCGTCAGCGGCGCCGTGCCGATCGAGTTCGTCTCCACACTCGTCGCCACCCTGGCAGCCGAACTGGCCGCCGACCCGGATCACGTCATCTACGGCATCGGCTCCGAACCAGGCCCCTTCGAGCTGCTGGTCGACGCGGACGCCTGGAATCACTTCGACGCCTCCGGGCTGTCCGGCTTCATCTCACGGGACGGGCAAGCCGCAGTGATCGGCCGGCCACCGGACTCGTCCGCACCCGCCATCCACGGCGACTCATCCATCGCCTGGCACATCGCCGCTTCCCCCAACGACCTCGGCCACCTGTGGGACATCAGTTTCACGCAGCAGTCTCCCGCCTTCCTCATGCACGCGGTCGCCGCGAAGACCCTCGACTCCCGGCCCCTGCTGCGCAGCACGGCCTTTCCGTTCCCCGCAGCGGTCCTTCCCCTGGTGACCATCGAGCACGTTGCGCCGCCCCAGCCTCCCTCGGCGCGGCCGTCGCCCACCAGTCCCACGCACGGCCCCCAGCCCAAACGCTCTCCGAAGCCCCGCTGAGCCCGCCCACCGGACGCGCCCGTCCGCAGGCTCGACCCACCAGGACCTTGATGCCCGACCCCATCACCGAGATCACCCTCAGCACCAGCCGCACGCTCGGCCTCGTTGCCCTGGCGGCCGGCGAGCACTACAAGCAGGCCCACCAGGTCCTCGAAGCTGCCGGGTTCAGCCGCCAGGCCGGCGGCGCGTACGCCGTCTCGCTCGACGACGCGCAGGCCGCCCGCCGTACCGCCAGCGCCCTGGCGGCTCACGCCACCGAACACGGCGTCGCCCTCGTCACCAGCACCCGCCCCTACCTCGGCGACATCGGCACCGAGATCGCCGCCCGGCTGCCCGGCACCTGGACCGCCCAGCTGGAGCTCTACACCTACCCGCTGTGGCAGGAGGACCTCTGGTACCAGCTCTGGGAGGCCGGCGAAATCAACCATGCACTCCAGGATCACCGCATCCCCTTCGCGACCGTGCTGAAGGACGGACACGGCACGGAACTGCTGTTGATCGAACGGCCCGACCACCCGACCGGCTACCTCATCGGCGCCCTCACCGACGACGAGAAGGAAGACGTCCTCGATGACCCCACCACGCCGAAGACCATGGTCCTTCCCGCGGAACCGGACCGTGCGGCATCCGCCATCGTCAGCACGTTCCTGCCGACCTTGCGCCATGCCCTGCACCTCCGGGACCTGAACACCGTCCTCTTCGCCCTGGACCGGATCCGCAAGGAGCACGACACGCTCCAGACCATCAAGAAGACGGGCCGCTACACCGACGGCGTGCCGCTCAGCAGCCGCCTCATCGGCAGCATGGAACGCGCCTTCGCCGACCACGCCTGGATCTCGTTCCGCACCGTGCTCGAACACGGGCCACAGCTGCTCGACCACTGCCATCCGGCCGCCACGGCATGGCCCGACGACACAGCAGCGCTGGCACGACTGCGAGCCGCCCTCTCCGACAACGCGGCAGCACGGCAGGAGGAGACAACCCTGACCGGCAACCTGCACGCCATACCCCGGCTGCTGAGCACCCACGAGTACCACCACGTCCGTGCCGAGTACGGCATGTCCGCGCTTCCGGCCATTGAGACGTGGCTCGCCGACGCAGCGGTCTTCGAACGACAGGTCCGCGTAGCACCGCCAGCCGGAACGAACACGCTGTCCGTTTCCAGCCGGCGCGCTCTCAGCGCGCATCCCGCGCTGCCACCCACCACACCAGCGCCAACCTCACGTCGCTGACCGCTCACAGAAGGGATCCGTCTCTGTCTGACCACTTCCGCTTCGGCGCTCACCCCGACCACGGGTTCGTGGCCGCCGCTACGGCGAACATCCCCGCGCACCTCGCCGACTGGTTCCTCGTGCGCGAGCAGTTCGAGCCCGTGCCCGAGATACCGGGCCTGTACCGGCTCACCCACCCCGAGCAGGACGGAATCCGCCGTACCCGTCAGGCTGTCCACGATCTTCGACGCCACGGCTACGAAGTCCAGGCCGACTACAGCCTCGACCCCGGCCGCAGCTCCTCACCGCCGCGACCGGCCCTACGAGGCGGGCTGATGGAACGCCGCAACCGCATCGCACAGGCCGCGGCCACCCGTTCCCCGCAGCAGCGCGGCGCACCGACCACCGCGCCCCCCGAGTTTCTGCCCCAGCCCGGCACCGTACCGGTGGGCGGCCACAGCCAGGCAGCCGGGAAGGGACGGAGCCGGTGAACGACGAACCGATCCGCATCCTCCGCGGCCAGGGCGGCGAAGTCGAGGTCGAGGGCCCGGTCGACGGCTTCGCGGCGAACATCCTCAAGCGAGCCGGCTTCGACACCTATCCGCAACTGCGCGGCGTCTGGATCCGGCTGCCGTTCGACTTGGGACGCACCTGGGAGAACGAGCACGCCTCGTGGGCCGCCGAGATGCTCGCCGCCGCCCGCTACAGCGTCGACCTCGACCCCGATCTGCGCGCCGCCCCGCCCGCCGTATCCGCGCCACGCCGCACGAAGCCCGCCATGACCGCACAGCCCCCGCCCGACGGCACCCCGCCGCGACGACGCTGACCGCCGATCCGACACGAAGGTCTATCGCCCTGACTTCTTCCGCAGCCATCTCCCTCCACCTCAGCTCCGGCAACACCATCGTCGCGCTCCCCAGCGGGGAGAGGCACCAATGGGCTGCGACCGCACTGGAGTTGGCCGGGTTCTCCCGCGAGCACCAGGACGACGCCCACCGACTCGCCCTCGATGACCACGCCATCGCGCGCGAGGCACTCGCCCGGCTGCACCAGACCGCTCAGGACTGCCAGGCCAAGGTCATCACCACCGAGCGGCCCTACTTCGGCGACATCGCGCACGCCGTCGCCGAAGCGCTGCCCGGCCAGTGGGACGTCAGCATCGAGCACTACCCGGACGGCACCATCCCCTCCCACCTCCTGGACTGGGTCTGGGAGGCGAGCCCCGCACTGTCCACCCTGGCCAAGTACCGCACCCCCGGTGCGGCGATCCTGCGCGACGGCGGCGGCACCGAACTCCTCCTGGCCGAACGCACATGGGACGGCCGGTATGTGACCGGCACGCTGCTTCCGTCCCCGGACCACCTGCACGTGACCGGAGCCGGGCCCCGCACCGTGGTCGCCACCACCGCCCGCGAGGCAGCAGCCGACATCCGCTCGCTGCTGCTGCCCTCGTTCGAGCAGCTCGTGCATCTGGCGCGGCTACGCGAAGCACAGGAGGACCTGGGCTGGGTGCACGGGAAGGAGCCCGGCACCGTGAACAGAGGGGAGCTGGACGCCGCCTTGGACCGGTTCCTCGCCCACGCGCCCTACCTGCTCGCGGTCACCAGCCAGGCCAGCATCAAGCCCCTGGCCGACAGCGAGAGCGCCGTCCTCGTCCGCTTCGAAAACCTCCTCGCCCGACCCCAGACCGGGCCCGGCGCCCAGGCCGGACCCGAGCCGGGCGGAACGGATGAGGCCCTGGCGCTGTGGCTCGAAGCCGGCGAAGACCTGCTCGACGTGGTCCGATCGGCCACCACCAGCCCCGCCGCAGAACCCTCCCTCCCCGGCATCACCACCGCCACGCCCCCGAAGCCACCGGCAGCAGTCACCGGCGCACGCACCCGCTGACCCTTCCCCCTCGCCCCTCGCCCGACGATCACGGAAAGCCCTCGCGTTGAACTCCCGTACCAGCTGCCCGCCGGGCCGCACCGCCGCCCGGCCGTTGCTCGCCGAGCGGCACGTCGCCCGGCTGCTGCTGGGCACCCTGATCGGGCGCCTGCCCAACGGCATGGCCCCCGTCGCGATCCTCCTGCTGGTCGCCGAGCAGGGCGGATCGCTCGCGACCGGCGGGCTGCTGTGCGCGCTGTACGGGCTCGCGAGCGCCATCGGGCAGCCTGCGCTGGGGCGCATGGTCGACCGGCGCGGCCAGACCCGGGTCACGACGACCGCCGTCCTGGTGACCACGGTCTGCCTCCTGCTGCTGCCGTGCACCGACGCCGTCGCCACCCCGGCGCTCGCGGCCGGACTGGTCGTCCTCGCAGGGCTGAGCACGCCTCCATTGGAGGCGAACCTGCGCGCCCTGTGGGGCTCTGTGCTCCCGGATGCCGAGCGGCGCCGCGCCGCGCTTGCACTCGACACCGGCGCCCAAGGTCTGATCTACGTCGCCGGACCTCCGCTGGTCGCCGCGCTGTCCGCCCTCCAGGGGCCCGGCGTCGCCATGACGGTCACCGCGGTGTTCGGGCTGTTCGGGGCGAGCGTGGTGCTCAGCGCCGTGCCGTCCAGAAGATGGCATCCCGAACGCGATCGCACGGGCGGGTTCCTCGGGCCCCTGCAGCACGACGGGCTGCGGTTGCTGTTCCTCGCCGTCTGCGGCGTCGGCTTCGCACTGGGGGCGATGAACGTGTGGGCGGTGTCCATGGCCGAACGGCACGGCATGGCCCTGCTGTCCGGGGTGATCCCGGCCGCGCTGTCCATCGGGAGCCTCGTCGGTGGCATCCTCTACGGCCGGCGCAGCTGGCCTGGCCAGCTCGGCGGCCAACTCCGCACTGCGGCACTTCTGTTCGCTCTCGCGTGGGCGCCGCTCTCCGCAGGCCCCGGGCCGGTCGCCGCGACCGCGCTCGCGGCCCTGCCGGGCCTCTTCCTCACCGCATTGGTCACCACCGCATTCCTGACGGTGGATGCGCTGACTCCCGCCGGCACCCGCACCGAGGCGTACGCCTGGCTGATCGCCGCGGTCGGCTCCGGCCAGGCGGCAGGTACCGCGCTCGCGGGCGCGCTCTCTGCCCAGCCCTACGCCGCCGCGCTCCCGGCCGCGGGAGCCCTCACCTGCCTGCTGGTGCTGCTCGGCGCCCGCCGCCTGGCCGTTTCCGACACCGCACGCCACCGGGGCCGGCATCGCCGCACACCGGCCCATGCCGCGCACCGCTGAGCCTTACTCGCCCACGCGGCCTGCGAGTTTCCGTCAACTCCTCACCGCTTTCCCGCCACCACCGATAGGAGGTCCGCCTTGCCCGAAGGACCAGCGGAGCCGTTCATGACGATCCGGCACGCCATCACTGGCGAGATCACCACCACCGGCTACAACGCCGCCGCGCGGAGGATCCTGCTCCAGTCCGGCTTCGAAGAGACGCCCGACTGCGCCTGCCGAGCGACGGAACCCGGTACGGAGCGGACGCACGGGTCTGCTCATCAGTCAGCGACCTGCTCGTCGCCGGCCATCGACTGCACCTGGAGCGAGCCCCCGGTCGGCCAGTACGCGCCGACGGCAGGCCCCGGTTGGCCCGGTCGCCGATGTCAGCACAGTCCGTGATCCGCTCCGAGAGCGGCCAGCGCTCCAGTACATCGTCAACCCCGCCCGCACCCGAACCTGTTGAAGGGCCCCCGTCTTGACCACACCCGGACCGCCTACCAGTCCAGCGCGCACCAAGGGCGGCGAACTACGCGCCAAGGTCGCCCGCTTGCTGGCCGACCGGCCGGCAGACACGCTCACCATCGGCGACATGGCCCGGCAGCTGGGCCACTCCCACGGCGCCGTCCGCAACGCCGCCCACACCCTGGTACGACGCGGCGAGGCAGGCCAAAGCGGGAGCGGACAACCGGAGTTCCGCGCGAACGCGAAAACCGCCGCAGCCGCGCAGACCGCTGTGATCAGCCCTCCGGGAACCCACGCTCCCCGCACCCAGACAGCCACGGCCCGCACTACCACTCCGGCAACAGCCAAGCCCAGGCAGAGCGGCCCGATCCGCCGCGCGGGGGGCCAGATCTACCACCCTCGGGAGCTGGCCGATCTGCCCGACGTCGAGGCGCTGAATCGCCTGCGCGACGCCGACGTGCCGGTGCTGCTCTACGGCCCTCCGGGCACCGGCAAGACGAGTCTGGTCGAGGCGGCGTTCCCGGACCTGCTCACCGTCGCTGGCGACGGCGACACCACGGTAGGCGACCTGATCGGCGAGTACACGCAGGCCGACAGCGGAGGCTACGTCTTCCAGTACGGTCCGCTGGTCACCGCGATGACCGAGGGCCGTGCCCTGCTGATCGACGATGCCACCCTGATCTCACCGAAAGTGTTGGCCGCTCTGTATCCCGCGATGGACGGGCGCCGGCAGATCCAGATCAAGGCCCACAAGGGCGAGACCATCAAGGCCGAGTCGGGCTTCTACGTGGTGGCGGGCCACAATCCGGGCGTGCACGGGGCGATTCTGACCGAGGCGCTCTCGAGCCGGTTCAGCGTGCAGATCCAGATCGGCACGGACTATGACCTCGCCCTGGCCTTGAGGATCGACGCACGGGTGGTCCGGGTCGCCCGACACCTCTCCCGCCAGGTCGAACTCGGCGAGCTGGGCTGGGCCCCCCAACTGCGCGAGCTGCTCAGCTACCAGAAGACCGAGGCCGTCCTGGGCGCCAACGCCGCACTCGCGAACCTCGTCGGCATCGCCCCTGAAGAGGACCGCGACGCCGTCGCCGACGCCGTCATCAAGGCTGTCGGCGTCAAGAAGATCGCGCCCCTCACCCTCGGCAAGCAGCTCCCCGCCTCAGCCGCCCGGCAGCCCCCGAGCACCTCCTCCGCACACCGGAGCCGCTCGCGATGAGCGCCCACCACCACATCCAGCCCACGCCGGGCGACGACGCCGACCTCGCGCGCTGGGACGACGACGGCGCCCCGCCCGCGCAAGCCCGTTCCTCCCCGGCCGCGTGGCTGCGCGTGGGAGCCGAACTGGGCGACCGGCTGGTCGCCCTCTCCGGCCGCCAGGACCTCCTCGTCACCTGCCGCCCCGGCACGCGCAGCGGCGCACCGGCCGCCTTCTTCCCCACTCTGGGCGAGATCGAGTTCGACGCCCGCCTGTTCGCCCCGCTGAAGCCTCACGAGATCCGTCCGAGGATCGTGGGCGACGAGGAGCGGTATCCCGCCGCTTGGGGCGTGTTCGTCCACGAGGCCGCCCACGCGGCCCACTCCATCTGGACGGAGCCTGACGGAGCCGACCCCCGGGTCGTCGAGGCCGCGCTCCTGCTGGAGGAGAGCCGTGTCGAAGGCGCACACCTGATCACCCGGCCCACGGACCGCACGTACCTGCGCACCAGTGCCCGCACCCTGGTCATGCCCGACATCGCCCACCCCACCTTCCAGGGCATCGAGCAGGCAGCCGCCGTGGCGGCCCTGATCCTCGGCCGCCGTGACGTCGGCATCCTGGACGCCGGCGAGTCCCGGACTGTCGCCGATCTGTGCGAAAAGGTCCTGGGTAAAGACCTGTTGGCCACCCTCACCCGCATCTGGAGCGCAGCCCACCAGTGCGCCGACCACGACGCCGCAACCATGCTCGCGCACGGCCAGCAATGGTGTGACGCCCTGGACGCCGCAGCCCCCGCCCTGCTCATGCCGGCGAACCTCGCCGATCTGCTCTCCGGCGCCGTGGCCGTCGTCATGGACAGCACGGCCGCCACCGACGCCGCCGACCTCGCAGCACAGCAGGCAGCAGCCAACGCCATGGCCGCGAAGTCCACAGCGCAGGCTCAGGACCGCGCCCAGCGGGCCGGCCAGCGACGCGAAGCCGCCGCCAGCGCCAAGTCGGTCTTCAACACCCGTGGCACCACCGTCGACCCCGACGGCACACCGGCGCCCCGCAGCAATCCGGTCACCGGCAGCCGCCGGCCCACCGCCGCCGAGCAGAAGACCGCCGCGCGCCTGAGCCGCGCCCTGCGCGCCGCCGCCTACCGCGAGAGGACTGAGGAGCGGACCACCAGCCCCACCCCTCCCGGCCGTCTCAACATGCGCGCGGCCCTGGCCCGCGACGCCCAGCGCGCCGCCGGTGCGACGCCCACAGCAGAGCCGTTCACCCACACCCGCCGCCGGAACTCGCCCACCCCGCCGTTGCGGGTGGGGATCGCGGTGGACGTCTCCGGCTCCATGCGTGACGCCTGCGCGCCCGTCGCGTCCGCCGCCTGGATCGTGGCACGCGCAGCAGCCCTGACCGACCCCGACTCCCGCACCGCCACCATCGCCTACGACACGCATCTGACCGCACTGACCCGACCCACCCACCGTGCACCGGAGCGCGTGACAACGTTCGGCGCCAACGGCCGCAGTCACAACCTCGCCAACGCCCTGGACGCGCTCGACCACGGCCTCGACCTCAGCCGCCCCGGTGCCGGCCGCCTCCTCGTGATCGTCACCGACGCCATCTACACCGCCGACGAGACCGCACAGGCCGTCACCCGCGTCAAGCGGCTCACGACCGCCGGTTGCGCCGTGCTCCAGCTCACCCTTACCGCGCGGTCCCAGCACTTGCCGGGGACCACCTTGCTGCACCTTCCCCAGCCCTCCAGCGCTCCCGTCGCCATCGCCAAGGCGGCCACAGACGCCATCCGCAGGACGCGCTGAGACACCACAGAAGACAGAAAGCAGGAACAATCACGTGGCAGTACGCACGACCTGGAAGATCATCCACAGCTGTGGACACGAAGTGACGCACAACCTGTCCAACCGCCCCGCCGACCGGCGCGCCGGATACGCGCGCTGGCTCGAAGGCCGTGACTGCACCGACTGCTGGAAGGCCGCCCGCGACTCCGACACGGAATCCAAGGAAGCCTGGCTCGCCGCCAAGCGCGCCGAGGAGCAGCAGGCCGCCCGCGAGTGGGCCGAGAAGTTCGACATGCCGCCGCTCGAAGGACCCGAGCGGGCCCTCGACTGGGGCGAGCGCTCCCGTCACCAGCTCGTCACCGCCGCCTACAGCGTGCTGGTGAGCGAGGGCACCTGGGACGAGGCCGACTGGGCCGTCCTGGAAGACAAGATCCGCACCGTCGACCGCGCCGGCTGGTGGATCGACCAGCGGGACGCCGAAGGCTCTGACTTGCCCGAACTCCTGGACGCAGCCACGTCCGAGGACACCGGGACGGAGAACCCGTTCCGGTAGGACGCGGAGCTTTATAGCCGACGATCCCCGGTTACCGAAACCGGGGATTCTCCGGATTCTTGTTCCTCCCACCGCCTCCTCGCGTACCCCGTGGAAGGAACCCTGCTGTGCCCGCACCCCGCCATCCGCATGCCCCAGGTGACATCGTCACCCCCGGCCGCGACATCACCCACGCCCACTTCCGGCCCGGTGACCAGGTCGTGATCCTCAAGGGCACCTCCGGCAGCGAACTGTGGGGCGACGCCTACAAGGTTGTCACCCCCTCTTGGCACACCCCGACCGACGAGGACGGCTGGCGCCTGTACGACCCGGCCGGCGGTGAACGCTCGTACATCACCGCGCATCCGCGCTACCTGGTACATCTCTCCAGTCGGTGCCCGGATTGCCTCATCTACCAGCAGGCGCTGCGCAGTTACCTGGTGCCGCGCCTGGCCGGCGCCGACGAGGACGTCGACTGCGGCTGGTACTCGCTCACCCACCTCGACCAGGTGGTGCACATCGCCGACGCGCGGGGCGGCCGGTGACCGAGGCACTCGATCCGGAGCGCGCGACCGTCCTGGCCCGAGCGGTATCGGCTGCCGTCGAGGAGATCGCCGGCAGCGAGTGGCCGACGCTGTTGGCCGAGGCGCTGGGCGAGGCGGAGGCGACCTGGCAGGAGTCGGCGCAGGTGTGCGCCGACGTCGCCTGGCGGGCACGCGCCGCAGGCAACAGCGCGCTGGTGCTGCTCACCCCCGAGCATGTCACCGACCCCAGTCCTGGCCCCCTGATCTGGCGGACGTACCGGCACCTCTACCTCAGCACGCTGCGCTACGACTTCCGCTGCCGCGACATCGAGTCGCTCATGAACAAGGTGCCGGTGAACGTGCTGGACGAGGACCCGTACAGCGAAGCCCTGTACGCCTTCGCACGGTTGGGGCAGTCCCGCTCAGACGGCCTCGCCGTCATGCACCGGGTCCTCGTCGCCGCACCCGACCACCCCAAAACGCTGCACGTCCTGCTGCACGGCGTGTGGCTGGGCACCTTCCTTCCCGGCCGGGCGCCCATGCTGCTGGCCCTGGTGGGCCTGCTCCCCGATGGCGGGCTGCACGATCCCATCGCTCTGTTCCGCATGGCCTCGGCACGGCGCAGCCTGGGCCACTACCCCGAAGCCCTCACCGCCATCGGCCATGCCCTGGAGCTGCTGCCGCCCGGCGATCCGGCCGTGCACGCCGACCTGGTCCGTGAACACGCGCTCATCACCCTCGCCTATGACCTCACGCAACACGCCCGCGCGACCCGGAACACCACCCCATCATGATCATTCGCATTCACCCGCGCGGCATCGATCCCAACGAAGCCCTCGCTGAGGCCCTGGGCCGACCCGTCAGCCGCCAGGAGGGGTTGACCGACCACACGGTGGTCGCCCACTGGCCGGGGCTGGACGCCTACTTCCTCGACGACGAGGACCGCATCTGGGCTTCTACCGAGTGGGCCCAGCATCTCAATCACCCGTCCTGGCAGCACCGCCACGCGGCCAGCCCACAAGGCGACTACCGAGCTATCTGGCATGCCTCCGCGCGCCTGCACCCGGACGACCGCGGCCTCACCCGCCCGGAGTGGTCCGAGATCGCCCACCGGATCGCCCGCGCCGCGGGCGTCCAGCGCCCCGGAGACGAGCTCGGCTGCCGCTGGATCGCCGTCCAGGCACAGCCCGGCCGCATCGACCTGATCGCCAACCTCATCCGAGCCGACGGCACATGGACAACGCACCGGTCGAACCCGTCGCGTCTGGCCGCCGAGAGTCGGCGCCTGGAGGCCGAGCTGGGGCTGATCTCACCATCGGTCGGCGGGCCGGATCCGCAGCAGGGCGCACGGTTCTCCCAACGTGCCCGGCCGCCGTGGGCCGCCCCTGACGCCACCGTTCAACTCGCGGAGCTGCTGCGGCAACTCGCCGACGAGGACGCCGGTCCGCTGGCCACCGTCCGTGGCCTCGTCGAGCACGCGGCTCACCGTCTCGACCGCCTCCCCGGTGCGCACGGCCGCGATCGCGCACACCAGCTGGAACTGATCGCCCGCCGCCTGCACGGCGTCCAGCATGACCTCGACTCCCTGGCCAGCACACTTCCGGCCAACAGCCAGACATCACTGCTTCTTCCAACCGCCCTACCTACAAATCCGGTTGGACAGCCCGCCCCGCTGGGCGTCCGCCGGCCCGCCCGCTGACCGTCAGAAAGCATCTCCTTCTTGGCCCTCGCCGATCGTTACCTGACCCTGGGGCGCGATGTGCACTCCGGGGAAGTCCTCGCCCGCGGCGGCGATCCCGAAGCCCACAGCATCCTTGAGCGCACCGGGTTCGTCCCCGTCGTCCGCCTGCACGAGACCTATCACCGCCTGCCCGTCGGCCTCGACGAAGCCGAAGAGAAACGTCTCGCCACCCGCGCCGTCGCCCGGCTGCGTGCCGTCAAATACGACGTGAAGGCCGACGAAGCCTTCGACACAGGGATGCGCGAGCCGCACTACCTCTCCCTTGGCTCCCAGGTCGCCCACCTCGCCGCGCAGATCCGCGAAGCCAGCACCACCGACGAGGTCGCCGACGTCCTGACCGAACTCACCGCCTCCCACGACGGCGTCCTCATCGCCCTCGGCGAGGTCTTCGCGGCCAGCGCCGCCTTCTATCAAGACCTCGGCCAACCGGCAGATCCGCACACCGCGGAGCGCCTGCAGTACCTGGCCGAGTACCGGCTCGGCGTCCTGTGGTCCGACCTCGCGCGCATGCGCAACGACCTCGCCGACCGGCACCAGGACCATCCCCAGCGCCTCGCCTGCACCGCCGAGGTAGGACCGCAGGAACGCGAAGCCTCCGCGGTCTGCGCCTGCCCGCCGCCACCACCGCGTCTGGCCAC
>NZ_JBEOVM010000131.1:0-16769 GCF_040295505.1 Streptomyces sp. NPDC002790
GCTCGCGGTGCTGATCTCCGCCGCGATCATCCTGACCACGGGCTGGCAGCCCGCCGCCGGAACCCGATGGGTTCCGGGGCCTTCGCGCATGCCCGCTCAGATCTCGTACGTACGTCCCGGCGCCGCCAGTTCCACCGGGCCGTCGTACACCGCGCGCGCGTCCGCGAGGTTCACCTGCGGGTCGGTCCACGGCGGGATGTGCGTGAGGACGAGCTTGCGGGCGCGGGCGCGCTGCGCCGCCTCCCCCGCCTCTCGGCCGTTGAGGTGCAGCGCCGGGATGTTCTCCTTGCCGTGCGTGAACGCGGCCTCGCACAGGAACAGGTCGCTGTCCTCCGCCAGTTCGTCCAGCGCGGCGCACGGCCCGGTGTCCCCGGAGTACGTCAGGGCGCGCCCGCCGTGCTCGATCCGGATCGCGTACGACTCCACGGGGTGGCACACCTTCTCCATGCGGACGGAGAACGGCCCGATCTCGTACGAGCCCGGCTTCACGGTGTGGAAGTCGAAGACCTCGCTGAACGCGGAGGCCGAGGGCGTGTCGGCGTGCGCGGTGGTCAGGCGCTGCTCGGTGCCCTCGGGTCCGTAGACGGGCATGGGCTCGCAACGGCCGCCGTCGTGGCGGTAGTAGCGCACGACGAAGTACGCGCACATGTCGATGCAGTGGTCCGCGTGCAGGTGGGAGAGGAAGATCGCGTCGAGGTCGTAGAGACCGACGTGGCGCTGCAACTCGCCGAGGGCGCCATTGCCCATGTCGAGAAGCAGCCGGTAGCCGTCGGCCTCGACGAGGTAGCTCGAGCAGGCCGAATCCGCGGACGGGAACGACCCCGAGCAGCCGACGACGGTGAGCTTCATAAGAGCCTTCAACCTCCGCGCTGGCGGTCGGAAATGCGGGGTGGAGCCATGGGCCGTCAGGCCGGGGCCTGTGCCGGGGCAGGCCCGAGGGGGTCAGTCGAGCGTAAGGCGCAAAAGGGCGGGTGGCTCCTCCGTCACGGGCTGTTGTGGGCGAACTCACCTGTGCTGTCACCGGTTCGGAGGGCTTTCGGCCCGCTTACGGGCCGCTTACGGGCCGCGGGAGCACCCCGCGGGTCCCACCGGTACCGTCATGCCTATGGACACGTCCTGGTGGCTCGCGCTCGCTGCCGTCGTACTGCTCGCGCTCGTCGCGACGCTGGTCGACGGGTGGGGGCGCGGCTCCCGGCTCCGTCGCCGGGATCGGCATGTGCCGCGTGACGCGCACGCGCGGGGGCCCGAGCCGGGTGACATCTGGTGGGCCCTTGTGCCGTACGAGGACGGGCCCGGTGGGAAGGACCGGCCGTGTCTGGTGCTGTCCGTACGACGGGGCGTGGCGACCGTCGCGAAGATCACCAGTCGGTATCACGACGAGCGGCCGGGTGTGATCGCGTTGCCGCCGGGGTCCGTGGGGGATGCGCACGGGCGGGCGAGTTTCCTGGAGACGGATGAGCTTCGCTCGGTGCCGGTGGGGGATTTTCGGCGTCCGGCCGGGGTGATCGATCCGGGGTTGTGGGACCAGGTGCGGCACCTGGGCCGTTAAAAGCCCCTCCGGCGATTGAGGAGCGGGGTCCGGGGCGGAGCCCCGCGTCCTCAACCACGGAAAGGCGGAAACAGTGGGCTACGCCCACAACTGGCCGTGCAGGACCTCGATCGCTTCTTCCGTTGTCGCGGCCGTGTAGACGCCCGTCGACAGGTACTTCCAGCCGCCGTCGGCGACGACGAACACGATGTCGGCGGACTCGCCCGCCTTCAGCGCCTTCTTGCCCACGCCGATCGCCGCGTGCAGCGCCGCCCCCGTGGAGACGCCCGCGAAGATGCCCTCCTGCTGGAGGAGGTCGCGCGTGCGGGTCACCGCGTCGGCCGAGCCGACCGAGAAGCGGGTGGTCAGGACGGACGCGTCGTACAGCTCCGGGACGAAGCCCTCGTCCAGGTTGCGCAGGCCGTAGACGAGGTCGTCGTAGCGCGGCTCGGCCGCGACGATCTTGACGTCGGGCTTGTGCTCGCGCAGGTACCGGCCGACGCCCATGAGCGTGCCGGTGGTGCCGAGACCCGCCACGAAGTGTGTGACGGACGGGAGGTCGGTGAGGACCTCCGGGCCGGTCGTGGCGTAGTGCGCGCCCGCGTTGTCCGGGTTGCCGTACTGGTAGAGCATCACCCAGTCCGGGTGCTGCTCGGCCAGCTCCTTGGCGATGCGGACCGCCGTGTTGGAGCCGCCCGCGGCCGGCGAGGGGATGATCTCGGCGCCCCACATGGCGAGCAGGTCGCGGCGCTCCTGCGAGGTGTTCTCCGGCATGACGCAGACGATGTCGTAGCCCTTGAGGCGGGCGGCCATCGCGAGCGAGATGCCGGTGTTGCCGGAGGTGGGTTCGAGGATGGTGCAGCCAGGGGTGAGCCGGCCGTCCTTCTCGGCCTGCTCGATCATGTGGAGCGCGGGGCGGTCCTTGATCGAGCCGGTCGGGTTGCGGTCCTCCAGCTTCGCCCAGATCCGTACGTCGTCGGAGAGCGAGAGCCGCGGCAGGCGCACCAGGGGGGTGTTGCCCACCGCGGCCAGCGGGCTGTCGTAGCGCATGAGCCCGCTCAGCGCATTCCGCCGGCCACGGCCGGCAGGATCGTGATGCTGTCGCCGTCGGTGAGCTTGGTGCTGATGCCGTCGAGGAAGCGGACGTCCTCGTCGTTCAGGTAGACGTTCACGAAGCGGCGCAGCTGGCCGTTGTCCACGATGCGGTCGGCGATGCCCTCGTGCCGGGTGTTCAGGTCGGCGAAGAGTTCGCTGAGGTTGTCCCCGGCGCCTTCGACGGCCTTCGCGCCGTCGGTGTAGGTGCGGAGGATGGTCGGGATGCGGACCTCGATGGCCATGCTGGGCTCCTGTCGGGAGTCGGAAGTCGTGTGGGTGAGCGCGCCGGGGCGCGGGCGGTTCCGGTCAGGTGCGTGGGTGGCGGGAGCTGCGGGTCCTCGAGGGGTGCCCGGCGGTCCGGCTCAGCGCGGACAGATGGCGCTGGCGAGGCGGCACAGGTCGACGTGCAGCCGCGCCACGAGCAGCATGCCCGGCGTCTTTTCGCTCACGTCGTGGGAAACCATGGGCTCATCGTATCGATTCCCGGTCCGGATCCCGGAATGTGATCTCACCATGCGGTCGAAATGCGTCCGGTGGATGAGAACTCCGAGGTCGGGGTCGTCTCTCGGGCGGGGTTCGGGGCCGTCTTTCAGGCGGTGATCTCGACTTCTTCCTCGGTGATCTCGCCCTCGACGATGCGGTACGAGCGGAACTGGAAGGGGCCCGCGTCGTCGGCGTCGGCGGTGGAGACCAGCACGTAGTGGGCGTGCGGCTCGTTCGCGTACGTGACGTCGGTGCGCGAGGGGTACGCCTCGGTGGCCGTGTGCGAGTGGTAGATGACCACCGGCTCCTCGTCGCGGTCGTCCATCTCCCGGTAGAGCTTCAGCAGGTCACCGGAGTCGAACTCGTAGAACGTGGGCGAGCGGGCGGCGTTCAGCATCGGGATGAAGCGCTCGGGGCGGCCCTCACCGACCGGGCCGGCGATGACGCCGCATGCTTCGTCGGGGTGGTCCTTGCGGGCGTGCTCGACGATCTGGTCGACGAGGGTCTGGGAAATCTTCAGCATGCGGCCAGGATAAGCAGAGGGCCGCCGCATACCGGATCCCGGTATGCGGCGGCCCAATGGGTGAGACGAGAGCGTCAGGTGCGCTTCGCGAAGGCGGCGCTCTGCGGGTTGCGCTTCTTCAGGAAGAAGTACGCGACACCGAGGATCGCGGCCCAGACCGGGGCCGCGTACAGGGAGACGCGCGCGTCCGGGTCGATGCCCATCAGGACGATGACCATGAAGATGAACGCGAGCGCGAGGCCGCTGACCCAGATGCCCCAGGGCGCGCGGAACTCGGACTTCGGGAGCTCGCCGCGGTCGGACTTGAGGCGGTAGCGGATCTGGCAGATCAGGATGATGATCCAGGCCCACATGCCGGAGATGGTGGCGAAGGAGACGACGTAGTTGAACGCCTCGCCGGGCCACTGGTAGTTGATCCAGACGCCGACCAGCATCATCGCGGCGGAGAACGTGGTGCCGATGACGGGCAGACCGTTCTTGCTGAGCTTCGTGAAGAAGTTCGGGCCCTGGCCGTTCTGCGCGAGGTCGCGCAGCATGCGGCCGGTGGAGTACATGCCCGAGTTGCAGGAGGACAGCGCGGCGGTCAGCACGACGAAGTTGACGATGGCGGCGCCGACGCCCAGGCCCATCTTGTCGAAGGCGTGCACGAACGGGCTCTCGCCGGCCTTGAAGGACGTCCACGGCACGACCGAGAGGATCATGATCAGAGCGCCGACGTAGAAGACGGCGATGCGCCACGGCACGGTGTTGATGGCCTTCGGCAGGACCTTCTTGGCGTCCTTGGCCTCGCCCGCGGTGACACCGACGAGCTCGACCGCGAGGAACGCGAACATCACCATCTGCAGGGTCATCAGCGTCGAGCCGATGCCGTTCTCACCGGCGAAGAAGCCGCCGACGTCCCACAGGTGGGTGAGGGAGGCGGTGTCACCGGCGTCGGAGAATCCGATGGTGAGGATGCCGGCGCAGATCAGGATCATGCCGATGATGGCGGTGACCTTGACGGTGGAGAACCAGAACTCCAGCTCACCGAAGAGCTTCACAGAGATCAGGTTGGCGCCGTAGAGAATGACGGTGAAGACGAGTGCGGACGCCCATTGCGGGATGTCCCACCAGAACGTCATATACGTGGCCGCCGCGGTGACCTCGGTCATTCCGGTGATGACCCAGAAGAGCCAGTACGTCCAGCCGGTGGCGAAGCCCGCGAAGGGGCCGATGAACTCGCGCGCGTACTCCGAGAAGGAGCCGGACACGGGGCGGTACATGAGGAGCTCGCCGAGAGCCCGCATGATGACGAAGATGACCACGCCGGCGACCGCGTACGCCAGGATCAGGCTGGGCCCCGCCTTGGAGATGCCCTTGCCCGCGCCGAGAAAGAGGCCGGTCCCGATGGCGCCGCCGATGGCGATCATCTGGATCTGCCGGGCCCCGAGTCCCCGCTTGTAACCCTCGTCGGTCTCGGCCTGCGCGGCCTCATTGCCGTCGTGCTGCTCGTCGACCTGCACTGAGGTCATTTGTGCGCCTTTCTCCATGCCGATCCGTGCCGTACTCGGCTCGGATCGACTGTGACGATCCTTTGGGGTCTGGGCCCCTGGATGGATGGAGCTTTGTGCCTACCGGCGGTCGGCCGGTCGGGGCGCCCTCTGACAGGACAGGGGTGGCGTCCGTCAGGTGGTCGTGAAGATTTATCACGGCGTTCTTCGGGGTCGGCCGAGGCGCGTGTGGCGCATGCCACTGGAAGAACAGGACAAAACAAATCACCGCTCCGCAATGTGGGTGGGTGCGGTGACGGGATCGTTATACGGATTTGAGGGCCCGCTGAGCGAACAGCACAACCTGACCGGCCGTCGGTTCGTCAGGGCCCCGACGTCAGGCCGTCAGGGTCTCGACGAGGGTCTCCTGGAGCCCGCCGAGCCACAGGTACGCCATCACCATCGGCTTGCGCGCGTCGTCGTCCGGGAGCCGGTAGAGGAGGTCCGTGTCCTCCTCGTCCGTGATGTCGAGGCGGGTGCCGATCGCGAGGCGCAGATCGTTGAGCGCGCGCATCCACTGGACGGACTCGGCCTGCGAGAGCTTGAGGACCGCTCCCCCGTCGCCCGCCGGGCTGAGCAGGTCGAGCGTGCGGATCACGGCGAGGGCGTCCTCGCGCTTGCCGGCCCGCAGATCGTTCTCGGTGAAGCGGCGGAACTCCGAGGAATGGGCGCGCAGTTCGTCGGCGTCCTCGGCGCTTTCGCCCTCGGCGCCCGGGCCGCCGTACGCGTCGGGGAAGAGGCGGCGCAGGACCGCGTCGGAGGGCGGTTCGCTCGGCCCCTCGGCGAAGAGTTCCGCGAGCGGGTCCTCGCTCACCTCGCCGCCGGGTCCGGGACCGACCAGCTCGAGGAGCTGCACCGCGAGCGAGCGGATGATGGAGATCTCGACGTCGTCGAGGGCGACGGCCGCGCCGCCGCCGGGGATCGGTTCGAAATGTCCTGGCATCGGGATGCTGCTACTTCCGATCCTGTTGAAGCGTGGCCCACAGCCCGTATCCGTGCATCGCCTGCACGTCGCGTTCCATCTCCTCGCGGCTGCCCGCGGAGACGACGGCCCGGCCCTTCTGGTGCACGTCCATCATCAGTTTGGTGGCCTTGTCCTTGGAGTACCCGAAGTACGACTGGAAGACGTACGTCACGTAACTCATGAGGTTCACCGGATCGTTGTGGACGAGCGTGATCCAGGGGACGTCCGGCTCGGGGACGACGGACACGTCCTCCGTCGTCTCGGGCCTTTCGATCTCAAGGGGTGCTGGAGCCGTCACAGGGCCCATGCTGCCACCACCACCCGCCCCACGCACAAACGGACCAGAAATCGTCACCTTGACGTTAATCGGGGGTAGCATCCCTCGTATGAACACAGCGGACCTGGGCCTGCCGGTGGACGTTCCGTCGACGGCGCTCTTCACCGACCACTATGAGCTGACGATGCTGCAGGCGGCGCTGCACGCGGGCACCGCCGACCGGCACTCGGTCTTCGAGGTATTCACCCGGCGCCTGCCCGAGGGGCGCCGCTACGGCGTCGTCGCGGGCACCGGGCGCGTCCTGGACGCCGTCGAGAACTTCCGCTTCGACGCGGCCATGCTCGACTTCCTGCGCGAGCGCGACGTCGTCGACGAGCCGACGCTCCGGTGGCTCGCGGACTACCGGTTCTCCGGCGACATCTGGGGCTACCCCGAGGGCGAGGTCTACTTCCCCGGCTCCCCCGTGCTGCGCGTCGAGGGCTCCTTCGCCGAGTGCGTGCTCCTGGAGACGGTGATCCTCTCGATCCTCAACCACGACTCGGCGATCGCCGCGGCCGCGTCCCGGATGTCCTCGGCCGCCGGCGAGCGGCCGCTGATCGAGATGGGCGCGCGCCGCACGCACGAGCTGGCCGCCGTGGCCGCCTCGCGCGCCGCGTACGTGGGCGGGTTCGCGACGACCTCCGACCTGGCGGCGGGGTTCCGGTACGGGATCCCGACCGTCGGCACCAGCGCGCACGCCTTCACGCTGATCCACGACACCGAGCGGGACGCCTTCCGGGCCCAGGTCGACTCCCTGGGCAAGGGGACGACGCTGCTCGTGGACACGTACGACGTGCAGGAGGCGGTCGCGCTGGCCGTCGAGATCGCGGGGCCGGAGCTGGGCGCCGTCCGGATCGACTCCGGTGACCTGCTGCTCGTCGCACACCGGGTGCGCCAGCAGCTGGACGAGCTGGGCGCCGAGAACACCAGGATCGTCGTCACCTCCGACCTCGACGAGTACGCCATCGCCTCGCTCGCCGCCTCGCCCGTGGACGCGTACGGGGTGGGTACGCAGCTGGTGACCGGGTCCGGGCATCCCACCTGCTCCATGGTCTACAAGCTGGTCGCGCGCGCGGAGTCCGCCGACCCGGAGGCGCCCCTGGTAGCCGTGGCGAAGAAGTCGGCGGGCGGGAAGACGTCGGTCGGCGGCCGCAAGTGGGCCGCGCGCCGGCCGGACGCGGACGGGGTCGCGGAGGCCGAGGTCATCGGCACGGGGGCCGTCCCGGCGGAGCTGGCCGACCGGCAGCTCCTCGTCGAGCTGGTCAAGGGCGGCGAGGTGCTGTCCCGCGAGCCGCTCGACGCGGTGCGCGAGCGGCACATCGCGGCGCGCGATCTGCTGCCGCTGTCGGCCACGCAGCTGTCGCGGGGCGAGCCGGTGATTCCGACCGAGTACGTCTAGGACTCGTCCAGGGCCTGTCGTCCTCTGAGCGCCCCCCCATGCCCTCTCCCGCAACGCACTTGAAGCTTCTACGCTCGTAGTCTCCAAGCAGAAGGACAGCAATCATGCGTCGCGCCCTGATCGTCGTGGATGTGCAGAACGACTTCTGCGAGGGCGGCAGCCTCGCGGTGGCGGGGGGTGCCGATGTCGCTGCCGCGATCACCGATCTTGTCGGGCAGGCCGGCGGCGGGGGCTACCAGCACGTCGTCGCCACGCGTGACCATCACATCGACCCCGGTGAGCACTTCTCGGAGGCGCCGGACTTCGTGCACAGCTGGCCGCGGCACTGTGTCGCGGGGACGGAGGGGGTGGGGTTCCATCCGAACTTCGCCCCCGCGGTCGCCTCCGGCGCGATCGATGCCGTGTTCGACAAGGGGGCGTACTCGGCCGCCTACAGCGGGTTCGAGGGGGCGGACGAGAACGGGGTGCCGTTGGCGGAGTGGCTGCGTCGGCGGGAGGTGTCCGAGGTGGATGTGGTCGGGATCGCGACGGATCACTGCGTTCGGGCCACTGCCGTGGATGCGGTGCGAGAGGGGTTCCGTACGAAGGTGCTGCTCGACCTCACGGCCGGGGTTGCGGCCTCCTCCACGGAGGCGGCACTCGACGAGCTGCGCTCGGCCGGCGTGGAACTCACAGGCAAGCCCGTCGTCGCTTGACACCACGGGGCTCCGCCCCGGACCCCGCGGGCTCTCGTCACAAGAGCGGGGCTATTTATAGCCCCTGCGGCGATTGAGCAGGCCCGCCCGGCAGGGCTGCTTACAGCCCCTGCGGCGATTGAGCAGGCCCGTCCGGCAGGACTTTCGGGAAGGGGTGGGGTGGGGGATTGATCAGGCGCCTGCCGCGCTGACCCTTCCCGGGAGGAGCGCGCGTATCGGGTGCCAGAGCTCGCCCGAGCGGGCGTCCGGCGCCGTGCGCCAGATGAGGCCGTCGGGGTGGTGGAGGACGGCGGTTATCTCGTCCGGGGTCGGCGGGTGCGCGTTGCCGCGGAGGTAGACCGCACGCAGCCCCAGATTGCGCAGACGGGTCAGGGCCCGGGGCCGGTTCGCGGCGTGCACCAGAACCCGCACAGCACCGTCGGCGGAGCCGGGCGCGGGCAGCGTCAGAGCGACCACCACGGTGCCTCCCGGCAGCTTGCAGAACCCTCCTGCGGACATGACTGTCACACCCCCGTGAGACGTAGTGTCAATAAGGAACTCACAGGACGCACCTAAACACGACCGGCCGCGACCCCGCTAGAGGGTCGCGGCCGATACGTTTCTGACCTGCGGGTTTACCGTTCTACTTGCCCGAGGGGCCCACCTTGATCGTCATCGAGGAGCCGTCCCGCGGCTGCTTCACGACGCTGATCTTGGTGTTGGTGTCAGTTGTGCGCACGCTCCCCGTGGGGTTCTCCTCGTACCAGTACGTGCCCTTGTGATCGTCGAAGACCGGCGTTCCCGACTGCGCCGGGATCTTGGTCTCGACGCCCAGCTTGTGGAGCTTCATACCGGGGACCGGGTAGTGGCCGAAGGCGGCGTCGTACGGCGTGATCTTGTTGGTGATCAACTTGCCGTCGGACCACTTCAGCGGCTTCGCGTGCGCGTCGACCGGCAGGATCAGCCCCTTGCCGGGGTGCTGGCCGACGTTGTTGTTGCGCTGCGAGGTGTCCCACTGCCAGATCATGAGGCCGGGCCGGTACGCGTAGTGCTCGACCCAGTTCTGCTTGGCCCCGCCGTCGCGCCAGCCGAAGTTGTACGGGCCGACCTCGAGGGTCTTGTCGTACGAGACGTACTGGCGGTTCTCGGCGATGTAGAACTGCGGGTAGTCGCCGGAGATGGACGCGCCCACGCGGGAGAAGCCCCGTGCGGTCCAACCAGCCTGCTCCGTCTCGGCGTTGTCGGTGAAGAGGTCCGCGCCGTCCGCCTTGACCGTGAAGTTGTCGAAGGCGAAGCCCATTTGAGCCACTCCCCCGTCGGTCTTGTAGCGGAAGCGGACGTCGACCTTCTGGCCGGCGTACTCGTCCAGCGGGTAACTCAGGTGCTGGAACTTGCCGTTGGTGCCCGTGAGCGCCGGCTTGTCGCCGCCGTCGCGCGGGATCGGCTGCCCGTCGGCGGTGCCGTCGACGGTCTTCCAGCTCGCGCCCGCGTCGGTGGACACCTGTGTGTAGAGGTAGTCGTAGTCCTTCTCGATGTCGTACCAGCCGTCGAGTTCGAGGGACCCGGTCTTCTTGCCGGTCAGGTCGACCGTGCGCGACAGCGTGTTGTCCAGGTCGTCGCCGTAGTCCGACCACCACTGCTGCGCACCCTCGGTGGGCTTCACGATGTCCGTGGTGACGTTCTTCTTCGGCAGTTCGACGACGAGCGCCTGCTTGAGCTTGGTGTTGTACTCCGAGACACCCAGCTTGTGCGTCGATTTGGTGGCGGCCTTCGCCTTGTCGTAGTTCAGCCAGCCGAGCTGGAGCTTGTCCCAGGCCGTCATGTCGCCCGGCATGTCGCCGATCGACTCCTTGCCGGTGCCGAGCCAGGACCCCGCCGACATCAGCGACCAGAAGCCGACCGAGTTCTCGCCGGTGTACGTCGTGTCGTACAGGTCGGGCAGGCCCAGGTCGTGGCCGTACTCGTGGGCGAAGACGCCGAGGCCGCCGTTCTCCGGCTGCATCGTGTAGTCGCCGACCCAGATGCCGGTGTCGCCGATCGGGGTGCCGCCCGCCTTGAAGCCGGACGGACCCTTCTCGCCGTCGTCGCGGGAGTAGGCGTAACCGCGGTGCGCCCAGAGGGAGTCGCCGCCCTGCGCGCCGCCGCCCGCCGAGCCGTCCTCGCCCGCGTGCACGATCTGGAAGTGGTCGATGTAGCCGTCGGGCTCGTTGAAGTCGCCGTCGTTGTCGTGGTCCGTGCGGTCCCACTGGTCGTACTGGGCCATGTCGACCTTGATGTCGGCGTCCGACTTGCCGGCCGCCTTCTGCTGCGCGACCCAGGCGTTGACGCCGTCGCGGACCAGGTCCTCGACGTTCGGGCAGTTGTCGGCGCCGCAGTAGTTGGAGCCGTAACGGGCCTCGTTCCAGTCGACCTTGACCCAGTCGGAGACCTCGCCCTCGACCGAGTAGCGGCCCGAGGAGGTCTTCTCGTAATAGGTCTTGAGGGACTCGGCGCCGTTGCCGGAGGCCGGCCTGCCCGAGGCCGTCTTGCCCGAAGCCGTCTTGCCGTCGCCGAAGTAGAGGTCCTTGAAGTGCTGGGAGTTGTAGTCCTTCTGCCAGGCCGTGCTGTTGTCCTTGGCACGGTCCGGCTCGGCTATCTGGTTGTGCAGCGGGCCTGGCGTGCCACCGTACTTGGGCTTCAGCTCGTCGGTGTCGTCGTCCGCGCGGTCCACCAGGGTGGTGTTGTCGACCTTGTCGCCGAACTCGGCCAGGATCGTGAAGATCTTGTCCGTGCGCTCGCGGCCCAGCTCGACGTACTTGCCCTTCGACAGCTCCACGACCTTGGAGCCGTGCTTCTCCTGGACCTTCGACGAGCCCTGGAGGACCTGCTGCAGCGCGGCCTGCCGCTGCTTCTCCTGCTGCTTGCTGAACGGGCCGTCGAAGACGTGCCCCTTCCCCCCGTACGTCTTTCCGTCGGAAGTCGCGCTTGTCGCGGCCGGGGTGTCGGCCTGGGCGGTGGTCGCCGCGAGCGAGCCCGTGGCCGCGGTGGCGGCGAGGGTCGCGAGCACGGCGACCGATCTCAACGCCCGTCTCTTGATGGTCACTTGAGTGGTCCCCTCCTCCGTGGCGTGTGCGCCACGCGTCACAAGTGACGCTATTTGAGCGGAAGTAGAGGAGAAATAACAGACCTTGACTGAGGCGATCGTTCTGCACTATGCAGAGCGCCCGGTTCGAAATACGGACGCGCCGACCGTGTCCGTTTTCATGAGCAACAGGCGCGCCTTGCCGTCCACTTGGCGGACTCGGTGACTCCGTGCGCCCCCCATGCTCCGGCAGCAGTGCTTAGGGCATGCTTACCGGGTGCTCTGCTCGGGCACAGGTCCGAATAGTCCCCCGATGTCACGAGGACGGATCTCACCATGCCTCGCCCGACTGTCGCTCAGCTGGCCTATGGATCGGCCACCGTCGTCTGCTCCACCATCGCCATGGTTCTGCTGTCCCGGACGGAATCGGGGCCCGGCGTGCCCGTCATCGCCGTCTCCGCCCTCATCCTGGGCCTGTTCGTGGCGATGTCGGTGCCGACCCGCAAGCGGGAGCCCTCCGCGGGGGCGGCCGCCGCGGACGAGCGGGTACCGGCGCAGCGCCTCAGCACGACGGTGCCCTCCCCTTCCCCCTCGGCCTCGACCGAGGCCTCGCGCGCACGCGAACCGGCGGGCCCGTGAGGCACGGACCCGCCGGTTCATCGGTGCGGTGTTCGGTCAGGTGGCGGTGACCACCACGGTCTTCGCCGCCTTGTCGTGCAGTCCCTGCTTGTAGGGCTTGTCGAAGAAGCTCCAGCCGCCGCAGATCGCCGTCCAGATGCAGGCACAGCAGAACACGGCCGGCAGCCACAGGACGGCCGCGCGCAGCAGGTTGGTCTGCATGCTGGGTGTCGCGCCGTCGCCCAGGTTGGCGACGCGCAGCTTCAGCCACTTCTTGCCGAGCGTCTGCCCGGTCTTCGCCGTCATGATCGTGTCGTAGCCGATGTAGAGAATGGCCCCGATCAGTGACTGGCCGAACCGCTTGCCGGTGCTCATGTCGTCGGTGTCGATGTTGTACTGACCGACCCCGAAGAGCCAGGACAGCAGGGCCACGACGATCGCGATGAGGATGATGTCGATGATCCGCGCGAGGACGCGCTTGCCGCTCTCGGCCAGCGGCGGCATCCCCGCGAGCGGGTCGGCGGCGCCGTAGCCACCACCGTAGGGATCACCGCCGTACGGGGGCGGGGAGCCGCCTCCGTTCGGTGGCGGTGGCGGTGGTGGGGGCGCCGAGTCGTAGGGGTTCTGGGGGCTGCCGTACGGCGAGCCGCCGCCCTGGTCGGTCGGCGGCGGCTTGCGGAACGGGTCGTCGTCCGGCGGCTGGCCGGACCCGGGTGGCGGTTCGGTGCTCATGGCCCGAGTGGAACGCGAACCCGCCCGCGCTGCACGTGGCGGGCCGCCGTCCGGATGACGGACCCCGGCCGTCAGTCCGCCGCCACGAACGTTCCCGCCACCTTGTCGTGCAGGCACTGGCGCCACGGGCGGTCGAAGGCGCCCCACAGGACGCCGAGGACGCCCACGACGAGGACGCCGGGCACGCTGTAGGCGAGCCAGCGCTTGAGGGCCGAGACGAACGTCGGGGCCTCGTGCTCCCCCATGTCACGGACCGTCAGGCCGAGCAGCTTCTTGCCGAGGGTCTGGCCCCACTTCGACGTCGGCAGCGCCTCGTAGAGCGTGCCGACCACGAGCAGCACCGCGAGGATGATGCCGAAGTACGTGCCCGTCGTGCCGTCGAGCAGCCAGACCGTGACCTGGTGGCCGGAGGCCTTCGCCTCGTCGATCTTGCCGTTGATGTGGTCGGCGGCCTTGGTGCCGAGCGGCACAGCGACGGCCGCGGTGACCGCGCCGACGACGACCGAGTCGATGAGCCGGGCCGCGAGCCGCTTGCCGAGCCCGGCCGGGCGGGCCGCCGCCGCGGCCTGCGCCGCGGCGAGGAACGGGTCGCTGGCCACCGGCTTGAACGGGGCCACCGGGCCGCTCGGATCGGCTGCGGGCACGGGCGCCTGGGCCTGTCCCTGTCCCTGGCCCGCCAGTTGGTGCACCTGTTGCGGCCACGAAGGGGAGCCGCCGCCGGGCCCCTGCGTCATGGGGCTCTGGAGGTGGGCCTGTGCCTGGGGCGGCTGCTGCTGTTGCGGCTGCTGGGGCTGGTGCTGCTGCGGCTGCTGTTGCGGGACGTTCGGCTGTGCCGGGGCGGCAGGGGGCTGCGGGGCGGGCTGCGGGTTCAGTCCCGCGCGGGACTGCGCCTGGGACTGCCCCGGCGCGGCGGACCCGCCCTGGCCGCCGTCCTGCTTCGGCAGCGTCCGGAACGCCATCGTGCCGTCGGCGGGGGCCGGCTGCCCGGCTCCCGGCTGCTGCATGGCGCGGAGCTTGACCGTGCCGTCCGTGCGCTCCGGCGGCGCGGACGGCTCCGGAGCGGGCTGCTCGGGGTTCTCTGCGCCCGGGGCGGAGCCCCAGGAGACCCGGTGGGCCTGCTCGTCGCGGAAGCCCGCCTGCCGGGCGGTGTTGGCCTGCCAGGCGGACGCGGGCTCGGGCGCCGCGGGCACGCCGTGATCGTGCCCGTGGTCCGAGGGCCCCATCTCCGTACGCACGGAGGGCTCCTCGTCGAGGAAGACGGGTCCTGTCTCCTCCGCGGGAGGGGGCTCGGACGCCGAGGTGGGGGCGGGGGCGGAGCCCGCTCCGGCCGGGGCCGGGAGGGATTGCCCGTCGGAGGGGGCGGGGCGGCTGGTGCCGGGAACCCACGCAGCCCCGTTCCAGTACCGGACATATCCGGGAATGGACGGATCGGGGTAGTAGCCTTCGCGGGGCCTGTCGTCGCCGGGGGCCGGGGTTGGCGCACTCATGTCCGTCGTCCCGTATCTGCTCGGGGGTCTTGTTGTGGGTTCCACATCTATCAGACCGCCGCGCCCGCCCGTGCCGCTCCGCCGTTACGGACCACTATCCGGGGAACTTGGGGCCCGCGCCGGAACACCGGAAAAATTCTTCGCCGAACTCGCGTAATGCTCCCGCCGGATCGTGCTCTCACCTTCCAACGGGCCCGCTCCGGACCCGTACGACGGAGAGGAAGCGCACGACATGCACACCGTGGTGGAACGCGAACTGGAACTGAAGCTCGTTCTCTCGCCGGAGCGGAGCATCCCCGTCCCGGCCCGACTGACCTACCGCACCGACGACCCCTACGCCGTCCACGTCACGTTCCACATCGGCTCGCATCACCCGGTGAACTGGACGTTCGCCCGCGAGCTGCTCGTGGAGGGCGTGTTCCGGCCGTGCGGGCACGGGGACGTGCGGGTGTGGCCGACGAAGGTCGACGGGCGCAGCGTGGTGCTGGTGGCGCTGAGTTCGCCGGACGGGGACGCGCTGCTGGAGATGCCGACCGCACAGGTCTCGGCCTGGCTGGAGCGGACGCTGCGGGCGGTGCCGCCCGGCACGGAGGCGGATCAGCTCGGCATCGACGATGCCCTGGCCGCTCTGCTGGCCACGGCCCCGGCCACCGACGACCTGTACCTGCGCGACCCGTGGCCGGGCGACGAGTCGTCCTCCGAGGACCTGTGAGGGCGCGCGGCCGGGGCCGCGCCCTCCACTGTCAGAACAGCTTGCCGGGGTTGAGCAGGGCCTGCGGGTCGAAGGCCGCCTTCACCGCCTGCTGCATCTCGACGCCCACCGGGCCCAGCTCGCGGGCGAGCCACTCCTTCTTGAGTACGCCGACGCCGTGTTCGCCGGTGATGGTGCCGCCGAGTTCGAGGCCGAGTGCCATGATCTCGTCGAAGGACTCGCGGGCGCGGCGGCCCTCGTCGGCGTCCTGCGCGTCGAAGCAGACGGTGGGGTGCGTGTTGCCGTCGCCCGCGTGCGCACAGACGCCGATGGTGAGGTTGTACTTCTCCGCGATCCGCTCGACGCCTTCGAGCAGCTCGCCGAGCCTGGAGCGCGGCACGCACACGTCGTCGATCATCGTGGTGCCCTTGACCGCTTCGAGGGCGGTGAGCGACAACCGCCGCGCCTGGAGCAGCAGTTCGGACTCCGCGGCGTCCTCGGCGGGCACGACCTGGGTGGCGCCCGCGGCCTCGCACAGCGCGCCGACGGCTTCCAGATCCTTTACGGGTTCCGGGGTGTCGAAGGCGGCGAGGAGCAGCGCCTCCGTGGTCTCCGGCAGGCCCATGTTGGCCATGTCGTTGACGGCCTTCACCGTCGTACGGTCCATGAGTTCGAGCAGCGACGGCACGTGCCCGCCCTCCATGATCCGGCAGACCGCGTCGCAGGCGGCCTCCGCCGAGGCGAACTCGGCTGCCAGCACGAGCTGTTGGGGCGGCTGCGGCTTGAGCGCGAGCGTCGCCTTCACGACGATACCGAGGCTGCCCTCGGAGCCGACGAAGAGCCGCGTCAGGTCGTAGCCGGCGACGCCCTTGGCGGTGCGCCTGCCGGTCTGGAGCAGTCGGCCGTCGGCGAGGACGACGTCGAGCCCGAGCACGTACTCCGCCGTCACCCCGTACTTCACGCAGCACAGGCCGCCGGAGGCCGTGCCGATGTTGCCGCCGATGGTGCACATTTCCCAGCTGGAGGGGTCCGGCGGGTAGTAGAGCCCGTGCTCGTTGACCTTGCGGGAGAGCGTGGCGTTGATGACACCCGGTTCGACGACGGCGATCCGGTCGACCGGGTTGATCTCCAGGATGCGGTCCATCTTGACGAGCGAGAGGACGATGCAGCCCTCGCTCGCGTTCGCCCCGCCCGACAGGCCCGTGCGGGCGCCCTGCGGGACGACCGGGACGCGCAGCGCGGTCGCCGTGCGCATCACGTGCTGTACCTCTTCGACGGTGCGCGGCAGGACGACGACGGCGGGGGTGCCGGCGTCGCAGAAGCTGGCCATGTCGTGGGCGTAGGAGGTGGTGACGTCGGCGTCGACGATGATGGCTTCCGCGGGCAGGCCCGTGCGGAGCTCTTCCATGAGGGTGCGGCTCATGATCACACCCTCGCACTCCGTGCCGAGCGTGTGAACCCCCAAGCCTGTGGCTGCCGTGAGCCCGGACTCTGCGGCTCTCTTGAGCCCGGACTCTGCGGCTCCCTTGAGCCCGGTGCGGCATATCAAGCCCCTGCGGCGATTGAGCAGCGGGGTATGGGGCAGCGCCCCAATCTTTTGAGCCCCTGCGGCGATTGAGCAGGCGGTGCCGGGGTTGACGACTCGGGGCTCTGCCCCGGACCCCGCTGC
>NZ_JBEOVM010000132.1:0-16195 GCF_040295505.1 Streptomyces sp. NPDC002790
GGGGCCCCCCCCCCGCGGCCACCGGCGGGGGGTTTTGTTAAAAATTACTGGGGGGGGGGGGGGGCGGCCGGGCACATACCCCCGGCCCTCCCTCCCCCAGAGCTGCACAGCTCAGGAGACGCCGAGCTCCTTGGCGTTGGCCTTGAGGTCCTCAATGCCACCGCACAGGAAGAACGCCTGCTCCGGGAAGTGGTCGTAATCGCCGTCGATGATCGCGTTGAAGGCCACGATCGTCTCGTCCAGCGGCACGTCCGACCCGTCGACGCCGGTGAACTGCTTGGCGACGTGGGTGTTCTGCGACAGGAAGCGCTCCACGCGACGGGCGCGGTGGACAGTGAGCTTGTCCTCCTCGCCGAGCTCGTCGATACCGAGGATCGCGATGATGTCCTGAAGGTCCTTGTACTTCTGGAGGACCGTCTTGACGCGCATGGCCGTGTTGTAGTGGTCCGCCGCGATGTAGCGGGGGTCCAGGATGCGGGACGTCGAGTCCAGCGGGTCCACGGCCGGGTAGATGCCCTTCTCGGAGATCGGACGGGAAAGCACCGTCGTCGCGTCGAGGTGGGCGAAGGTCGTCGCCGGGGCCGGGTCGGTCAGGTCGTCCGCGGGCACGTAAATGGCCTGCATGGACGTGATCGAGTGACCACGGGTCGACGTGATGCGCTCCTGGAGGAGACCCATCTCGTCGGCCAGGGTCGGCTGGTAACCCACGGCCGAGGGCATGCGACCCAGCAGGGTCGAGACCTCGGAACCGGCCTGCGTGAAGCGGAAGATGTTGTCGATGAAGAAGAGAACATCCTGCTTCTGGACGTCGCGGAAGTACTCCGCCATCGTCAGGCCCGCGAGGGCCACGCGCAGACGGGTGCCCGGCGGCTCGTCCATCTGACCGAAGACCAACGCGGTCTTGTCGATGACGCCGGACTCCGCCATCTCCGCGATGAGGTCGTTGCCCTCACGCGTGCGCTCACCGACACCGGCGAACACGGAGACACCGTCGTGGTTGTTGGCGACGCGGTAGATCATCTCCTGGATGAGCACCGTCTTGCCGACGCCGGCACCGCCGAAGAGGCCGATCTTTCCACCCTTGACGTACGGGGTGAGAAGGTCGACGACCTTGATGCCGGTCTCGAACATCTCGGTCTTCGACTCGAGCTCGTCGAAGTTGGGCGCCTTGCGGTGGATGCCCCAGCGCTCGCCGGTGTACTCCTCGTCGACGTTCAGGACCTCGCCGAGGGTGTTGAACACCTTGCCCTTGGTGAAGTCGCCGACCGGCACCGAGATGGAGGCACCGGTGTCGACGACGGAGGCCTGGCGGACCAGGCCGTCGGTGGGCTGCATGGAGATCGCGCGGACCACGCCGTCACCGAGGTGCTGAGCGACCTCGAGCGTCAGGGTCTTCTTCGCGCCGTCCTGCGCCGGGTCGTTGACCTCGACGTGCAGGGCGTTGTAGATGTCCGGCATCGCGTCGACGGGGAACTCCACGTCGACGACCGGGCCGATGACCCGGGCGACGCGGCCCGTGGCCGTCGCGGTCTCAACAGTGGTCGTCATTACTTGTCACTCCCCGCGTTCGCGTCGGCGAGGGCACTGGAGCCACCGACGATCTCGCTGATTTCCTGGGTGATTTCGGCCTGGCGGGCCGCGTTGGCAAGGCGGGAGAGGTTGTTGATCAGGTCTCCCGCGTTGTCGGTCGCCGACTTCATCGCGCGGCGGGTGGCGGCGTGCTTGGAAGCAGCCGACTGGAGCAGCGCGTTGTAGATCCGGCTCTCGACGTAGCGCGGCAGCAGGGCGTCGAGGACGTCCTCCGCCGACGGCTCGAAGTCGTACAGCGGAAGGATCTCGTCGCCCTTGCCGGACGCCTTCGACTCCTCCGCCACCTCTTCGAGGCTGAGCGGCAGCAGCCGGCCGTCGATGGCCGTCTGCGTCATCATCGAGACGAACTCGGTGTAGACGATGTGGAGTTCGTCCACGCCGCCCTCCGCCGTCTCCTTCTCGATCGCCTCGATCAGCGGCGCCGCGACCTTCTTGGCGTCCGCGTACGTCGGCTCATCGGTGAAGCCCGCCCACGACTCCACGACCTTGCGCTCGCGGAAGTTGTAGTGGGCCAGACCGCGGCGGCCGACGATGTACGTGTCGACCTCCTTGCCGTCGGCCTCGAGCTTCTCGGTGAGCAGCTCGGCGGCCTTGATGGCGTTCGAGTTGAAGGCGCCGGCCAGACCGCGGTCGCTGGTGAGCAGCAGTACCGCGGTACGGGTCGCCGACTCCACCTCGGTCGTCAGCGGGTGCTTTGTGTTCGACCCGGTCCCCACCGCCGTGACCGCACGCGTCAGTTCGGACGCGTACGGCGTGGAGGCCGCCACCTTGCGCTGTGCCTTGACGACACGCGAGGCGGCGATCATCTCCATCGCCTTGGTGATCTTCTTGGTCGCGGTGACGGATCGGATGCGACGCTTGTAGACCCGGAGCTGGGCTCCCATGAGTCAGGTCCCTTCCGTCGTCACTTGCCGGCGGCGGCCGGGGCGTCCTCGCCGAGAAGCTTCCCGTCCGAGGTCTCGAACTGCTTCTTGAAGTCGGCGACAGCCTCGTCGACGGCCTGGATGGTGTCGTTCGACATCTTCCCGCCCTCCTTGATGGAGGTCATGAGGCCCTGCTCCTTGCGGTGCAGGTGCTCCAGGAGCTCCTTCTCGAAGCGGCGGATGTCGACGACCGGCACCTCGTCCATCTTGCCGTTGGTACCGGCCCAGACGGAGACGACCTGGTCCTCGGTGGCCATCGGCTCGTACTGAGCCTGCTTCAGCAGCTCGACGAGGCGCTGGCCACGCTCCAGCTGGGCCTTCGACGCGGCGTCCAGGTCGGAACCGAAGGCGGCGAACGCCTCCAGCTCGCGGTACTGGGCCAGGTCCAGACGCAGTCGGCCGGAGACCTGCTTCATGGCCTTGTGCTGGGCGGAACCGCCCACACGGGAGACCGAGATACCGACGTTCAGCGCGGGGCGCTGACCGGCGTTGAAGAGGTCGGACTCCAGGAAGCACTGACCGTCGGTGATGGAGATGACGTTGGTCGGAATGAACGCCGAGACGTCATTCGCCTTCGTCTCGACGATCGGCAGACCCGTCATCGAACCGGCACCGAGCTCGTCCGAGAGCTTCGCGCAGCGCTCGAGCAGACGCGAGTGCAGGTAGAAGACGTCACCCGGGTAGGCCTCGCGCCCCGGCGGGCGTCGGAGCAGCAGGGACACGGCGCGGTAGGCGTCGGCCTGCTTCGAGAGGTCGTCGAAGATGATGAGGACGTGCTTGCCCTCGTACATCCACTGCTGGCCGATGGCCGAGCCGGTGTACGGCGCCAGGTACTTGAAGCCGGCCGGGTCGGACGCCGGGGCGGCGACGATGGTCGTGTACTCCAGCGCGCCGGCCTCTTCGAGGGCACCGCGCACGGAGGCGATGGTGGAGCCCTTCTGACCGACGGCGACGTAGACGCAGCGGACCTGCTTCTTCGGGTCGCCGGAGCGCCAGTTGTCACGCTGGTTGATGATCGTGTCGACAGCCAGGGCGGTCTTGCCGGTCTGGCGGTCACCGATGACCAGCTGACGCTGGCCACGGCCGACGGGGGTCATCGCGTCGACGGCCTTGTAGCCGGTCTCCATCGGCTCGTGCACCGACTTACGGGCCATGACGCCCGGGGCCTGCAGCTCGAGGGCGCGGCGACCGCTGGTCTCGATCTCGCCGAGGCCGTCGATCGGGGCGCCGAGCGGGTCGACGACGCGACCCAGGTAGCCCTCGCCGACGCCGACGGACAGGACCTCGCCGGTACGCGTGACCGGCTGCCCCTCCTCGACGCCGCTGAACTCGCCCAGGACGATGGCGCCGATTTCGCGCTCTTCCAGGTTGAGTGCGAGGCCGAGGGTGCCGTCCTCGAACTTCAGCAGTTCGTTGGCCATGGCCGAGGGGAGACCCTCGACCTTCGCGATGCCGTCGCCGGCAAGGGTGACCGTACCGACCTCCTCGCGCGAGGCCGCGTCCGGCTTGTACGCCTGGACAAAGTTCTCCAGCGCGTCCCGGATCTCCTCCGGCCGGATCGTGAGCTCCGCCATCTGGGTTCCCTGCTCTCCTTGTTGGGCCCGAAGTGTTCTTGGGGGGTCTGGGGCTGTGTTCCCATTGCGGCTGCGCCGCGGGCCCCCAGGAATCCTCTGCACGGCCCAACTAGGGCCGTAGTCGTACGTGTTCAGGTTGTTGCGATTCAGCCGGCCATGCGTCGGCCGGCCTCCTCGATGCGGTCCGCGATGGAGCCGTTGATGACCTCGTCGCCCACCTGCACCTTGATCCCGCCGAGGACCTCGGGGTCCACGTCCAGGTTCAGGTGCATCTGACGCCCGTAGAACTTCGCCAGGGACGCACCCAGGCGCCGCTTCTGCGCGTCGCTCAGCGGGACCGCGGTGGTGACGACGGCCACCATGCGCTCGCGACGCTCGGCGGCGAGCTTGGAGAGGGACTCGAGTCCCGCTTCCAGGCTACGTCCACGCGGCGCGCTCACAAGACGCCCGACGATCCGCTCGGTGGTGGACTTGGCCCGACCGTCGAGCAGCTGCTTGACGAGCCCGCTCTTGGCCTGGGCCGAGGCCGTCTTGTCGGTCAGTGCGGCGCGCAGCTCGGTGTTGGAGGAGACGATCCGGCCGAACCGGAACAGCTCGTCCTCGACGTCGTCGAGTTCACCGTTCTTCTGCGCCGCGGTCAGGTCCGCGGTGTTGGCCAGCTCCTCGAGGGAGTCGACCAGGTCGCGGGAGGCCGACCACCGGGAGCGGACCAGGCCGGCCACCAGGTCGACGGACTCGCCGCCGACCTGGCCGCCGAGCAGGCGGCCCGCGAGCTCGGCCTTGGCCTCGCCGGGCTGCGCCGGGTCGGTCAGGACCCGTCGCAGGCTGACCTCGCGGTGCAGCAGCGCGGTCACCGAGGCCAGGTCGCCGGCGAGCGCCTTGGCGTCGACCGACGTGCTGTCGGTCAGCGCGTCCAGGCGCTCACGCGCGGCGGCCAGCGCCTCGCGGGTCGCTCCGTGGGCGGTCATCGCGTGGCCTCTGCCTTCTCCTCGAGCTCGTCGAGGAAGCGGTCGATCGTGCGCGACTGCCGGGCGGTGTCCTCGAGGGACTCGCCGACGAGCTTGCCGGCCAGGTCGGTGGCCAGCAGGCCCACGTCCTGGCGCAGCGCCTGCGCGGCGGCCTTGCGGTCGGCCTCGATCTGCGAGTGACCGGCGGCGATGATCTCCTCACGCTGCCGCTGGCCTTCCGCACGCATCTCGGCGATGAGCGAGGCACCCTGCTCCTGCGCCTCCTGGCGCAGCCGCGCGGCCTCGTGCCGGGCCTCGGCGAGCTGAGCCTTGTACTGCTCGAGCACGCTCTGGGCCTCGGTCTGGGCGGCCTCGGCCTTCTCGATACCGCCTTCGATCTGCGCGTGGCGCTCTTCCAGCGTCTTGTTGATACGCGGAAGGAGCTTCTTGGCGAAGACAAAGAAGACGATGGCGAAGGCAAGGGTGCCAATGAGCAGCTCGGGGCCGGGCGGGAGGAGCGGGTTCTGCTCTTCCTCGGCCGCCAGCTGTACCAGGTTGGCGATCACAACAGTGCCTTTCGTCGAATCGTGTCAGGTATGGAAATCAGATACCGAACACGAACGGCATGACGATGCCGATCAGGGCGAGCGCCTCACAGAAGGCGAAGCCGAGGATCTGGTTGGCGCGGATGAGGCCGGCGGCCTCGGGCTGACGGGCAAGGGCCTGGGTGCCGTTACCGAAGACGATGCCGACACCGATGCCGGGGCCGATCGCGGCGAGACCGTAACCGATGGAACCGAGGGAGCCGGAGACGCCAGCGGCGAGTTCGATGGACGCGGACATGCCGTTACTTCCTTTTCTTTACGAACCGGTGGGGGTTGTCCACCGGACGAGCTGGGGTGGTTGGGCGGTGGAGCTCAGTGCTGCTCGGCGAGAGCGCCCTGAATGTACGAGCAGGCCAGGAGCACGAAGACGTATGCCTGAACGGCCTGCACGAAAAGTTCGAAGAGGATCATCGCGATCGTCATCACGAAGGAGACGCCCGCTGCCGGGATCATCCAGCTGTTCAGGAGGTACCAGGAGGCGACGGTGAACATCACCAGCATCAGGTGACCGGCGAACATGTTGGCGAAGAGTCGCACCGCGTGCGTGAACGGGCGGACCAGCAGGTTCGAGAAGAACTCGATGAGCGAGACCAGCCACTTGACCGGGCCGAGCGAGTTGTCGTAGCCGGTGATGTTCTTCCAACCGCCCACGAAACCATGGCGCTTGAAGGTGAGCGGCACCCAGATCAGATACACGATCGCCGCGAGGATGATCGGGTAGGCGATGATCGAACCGACCGGGAACTGGGCCAGCGGAACGACCGACCAGACGTTCATGATCCAGATGAAGAAGAACAGCGAGACCATGATCGGTACGTACTTCTCGCCCTCCTTCTTGCCCAGCGTCTCGTAGACGATGGTGCGGCGGACGAAGTCGTAGCCGGCCTCACCGATCATCTGGATCTTCCCGGGCACGACCTTCGAGCGGCCGAACGCGACGTAGAAGAACCAGCAGATGACGACCGTGGTGATGAGGGCGAGCAGCATCACCTTGTTGAAATAGAACCAGCCGAAGTCGGCAATCGGTTCGAACAGGAAGGAGTGCAGGCCCGGCGCCGGGAAGCCGCATCCGTTGTCGGACATGATCCGACAGCTCCAGTCAAAGGCGAGCTGGGTCGTGTCAGCACTCACCGCGGGCTCCTTCGGCGTGACGCATAAGTACGGCAACCTCGTTGTGTCGGTGCGGCGCGCAGCCGCGGATCGGCACCGGTCTGGTGATTCGGGCGTGGGGGCGGCGGGCAGGCAGTGAGCCTCGCGATCGTGCAGGCGTCAGCTCTCGTGCCCGCGCCGGCGATGCCGCAGTTGGCACCGGACGATAGCAGCCCGCCGAACGGACGCTTATCCCGGCCCTACCTCTCACGACGACGACCCGGTCTTTTCGGCCTTCTCGCTGGTCCCGGTCCCCTTGGAGCCGGGCGCCGCTTCGGGATCGATATAGAAAATCTTGGCCTTCATGTGCGCACGAGCCTGTGCGGCCATCCACACGACCGTCGAAACGATCAGCACGATGGCAAAGGTCTTGGGATTGAAGAGAGTCGTGTCCTTGAAAATGGCCACGAAGATCAGGAGCAGCAGCAGCTGGGCGACGTAGAGCATCAGCCCCATCGCCTGGAACAGCTGCGGAAGCGATTTTGCCGTGCGGATCAGCACGACCTGCCCGAGGCCCATGAAGACGATGACGACCAGCGCACCCACCAGCGCACCGATGGCCCCCTTGCCACCCGCAACCACACCACTGATCACCGCGGCAATCACGCCCGCGGCGGCGGTGGGTACGACGGCTTGAAGAAGGGTCCGTGCGTCATTGGAGGGCATGGCGGCAACTCCGCTTACTGAAGGGGGCAGGGTGTCGTCATGGACGAGCGTAGTCCGGGATCCGATGGGTCGATTCGGGCCAAATGACCTTCGCCTTATGGCCTTTCGGCCCTGTCCCCGGCTTCGTGAACGGTATCACAAACTATTTGATGCGGTCTTTACCTAGAAGGTGTGCCAACCGTCACACGTGAGGGGGATCCTGCGCGTCTGTGCGGGCGCGAGACCAACATGTCTGGTATTGGGCTCATTTCGGACTCTTGGATGCCCGGGTCAACGGGGCGTTCCCGCCTTACGCCGATCCGTGAAGCGCGAACGGCCACCGATCGCCGTCGCTCCGTTGACGCCCGCGGGGATCGGGTCGCGGGCCGATTCGCCCTCGGAACCCTCTGTCGCCCCGTCCCCTTCCGCGGCCCCGGCCGCTCGCCGATAGCGCGGCGGCACCAAGTGCTGGGCCCAGCGCGGCGCGTGCGGCGTGAAGCGCGGCAGCAGCAGCATGACGAGCCCGACGAAGCTCAGGGCGACGATGGCGAGCACGACCCACATCCCGGACGCGGAGTGCACCGAGTAGGCGACCGCGCCGAAGGCGATGAGGCCCGACCAGAAGTACATGATCAGCACCGCGCGGGAGTGCGAGTGGCCGATCTCCAGGAGCCGGTGGTGCAGATGCCCGCGGTCCGCGGCGAACGGCGACTGCCCGTTCCAGGTGCGGCGCACGATCGCGAGGACGAGGTCGGCGAACGGGATCGCGATGATCGTCAGCGGCATCAGCAGCGGCAGGAAGACGGGGAGCATCGCGTGCGTGGTGTCACGCGTGGAACCGCCGAGGTTCAACTTGAGGGCGTCCGGGTCGACCTGCCCCGTGATGGAGATGGCGCCGGCCGCGAGGACGAGGCCGATGAGCATGGAGCCCGAGTCGCCCATGAAGATTCTGGCCGGATGGATGTTGTGCGGCAGGAAGCCCAGACACATGCCCATCAGGATCGCCGCGAACAGCGTGGCCGGGGCCGCGGACTCGATGCCGTAGCCGTACCAGATCCGGTACGCGTACAGGAAGAACGCGGCGGCGGCGATGCACACCATGCCCGCGGCGAGGCCGTCGAGGCCGTCGACGAAGTTCACCGCGTTGATGGTGATGACGACGAGCGCGACGGTGAGCAGCGTGCCCTGCCACTGGGTGAGGGACACCGTCCCCACGCCGGGGATCGGGAGCCACAGGATCGTCAGACCCTGCATGACCATCACGCCCGCGGCGATCATCTGGCCGCCGAGCTTGATCAGGGCGTCGATCTCGAACTTGTCGTCCAGAACGCCGATCAGCCAGATCAGCGCGGCGCCGGAGAGCAGCGCGCGCGGTTCGTTCGAGGACTCGAAGACCTTGTCCAGGTTGGTGAGGTGGTCGGCGACGAGCAGGCCCGCACACAGGCCGAAGAACATGGCGATACCGCCGAGCCGCGGCGTGGGTTCCCGGTGCACGTCACGCGCACGGATTTCCGGCATGGCGCCGGCCACGATCGCGAACTTCCGCACCGGGCCTGTGAGCAGATAGGTCACCGCGGCCGTGATGCAGAGCGTCAGCAGGTATTCACGCACGGGCTTCCCCACAGGTATCGCTGGCCATCTCAGCCCCACACCCTAGTCTCGCGTGCTTAGGGTTGGGGACTTCCGGGTAGCGACGATGGTTGCACGGCTGACGGTTCCAGAGACGCACTGGTGCGGCGCAAGGGGTGTCTCAGAGTGCGCCTACCCCGTTCTCGGCGGGGTACGGGGGGAACCTTCCAGCCAGTTCACGCACCTCTTCGCGGACCGTACGGGTGTCGAGAACGCCCCGTACGACACCCGACAGGAGCACCGCGACGCGGGCCATCTCGCCTCCGCCCATGCCCTGTGTGGTGACGGCGGCGGTGCCGAGGCGCAGGCCGCGGCCGCCGTCGGCGGTGACATCGCCCGCTCCGCAGCGAGGCAGCGCGCATGTGTCGAGGATCATGCCCGCGGAGGCGAGCCGGCCACGCGCCACCGTGCCCGCGACGCCGAGCGGGGCCGGGTCCACGGTCAGCAGGTGGGTGTCGGTGCCGCCGGTGGTGACGCCGAAGCCCTCCGCCGCCAGCGCGCCCGCGAGCAGCCGCGCGTTGGCCACGACCTGGTGGGCGTACGCGGTGAAGCCCGGCCACGCCGCCTCGCCGAACGCGACGGCCTTCGCGGCGATCGTGTGCATCTGGGCGCCGCCCTGGGTGAAGGGGAAGACGGCCCGGTCGACACGGTCGGCCAGCTCGGCCGCGCACAGCAGCATGCCGCCGCGCGGTCCGCGGAGCACCTTGTGCGTGGTGGCGCAGACGATGTCGGCGTACGGGACCGGGTTCGGGGCCGCTCCCCCGGCGACGAGGCCGATGGGGTGCGCGGCGTCGGCGATGAGGTGGGCGCCCACGTCGTCGGCGATCTCCCGGAAGGCGGCGTAGTCGATGTGCCGGGGGTACGAGATCGAGCCGCACACGATGGCCTTCGGGCGGTGGGCACGGGCCGCCGCGCGGACCTGCTCGTAGTCGATGAGCCCGCTCTCCGCGTCGACGCCGTACGGGACGAAGTCGAACCAGCGGCCGGAGAAGTTGGCCGGTGAGCCGTGCGTGAGGTGGCCGCCGGACGGCAGGCCCATCGCGAGGACGGTGTCGCCGGGCTTCAGCAGTACGGCGTACGCGGCGAGCACGGCCGAAGAGCCGCTGTGCGCCTGTACGTTGACGTGTTCGGCGCCGAAGAGGGCCTTGGCGCGGTCGATCGCGAGGCGTTCGGCGACGTCGACGAGTTCGCAGCCGCCGTGGTGGCGGGCGCCGGGGTAGCCCTCCGCGTACTTGTTGGCGAGCGGGGAGCCGAGGGCGGCGAGGACTGCGGGCGAGGCGAAGTTCTCGGCGGCGATGAGCTGGAGGGAGTCCGACTGGCGGGCGGTCTCCGCGAGGAGGACTTCGGCCAGTTCGGGGTCCTGACGTTGTAGCTCCGCCAGGGCTGCGGGTTCTGTGGTGACCGGCATCGTCGGCTCCGGGCCTCGCGTGGGGCGGGTAGGTGCCTTCCAATGTAGATCCGCCCGGTTGCGCCCGCCCGTGCTGACGCCACGGGGCTCCGCCCCGGACCCCGCGCCTCAAACGCCGGCGGGGCTGAAAGATCGGGGCTCCGCCCCGGACCCCGCTGGCTCTCGTCACAAGAGCGGGGCTTAAATTTGCTCACCCGCCGCGGGGGCAATATGGAATGCCCTGCGACGGGTGGGCATTTCAAGCCCCCGCTCTTGTGACGAGAGCCAGCGGGGTATGGGGCAGAGCCCCAAGCTCAGCCACTCCGGCGTTTGAGGAGCTACTTCGTGATGCCTGTCAGGGCCGTGACGACCGGGGCCAGGGCCTCGTTGATTTCGCCGCCGACGGACTGGAAGAACGGGAGGGGTGCGCCGTACGGGTCGTAGACCTCGTCCGCTTCGACCGACGGAGCGAGAAGCCACCCGCGTAGAGCCGCCGCAGCCCGCACCAACGAACGGGCCCGCTCGACCACACCGGACTCGATCGGATCCGGCAGCGTGGCCGGATCTATGGCCTGCACGAGCCGCGTGAACTCCTTCAGCGTGAACGTCCGCAGACCCGCGCTGTGGCCCATGGAGATGACCTGCGCCCGGTGGTCGCGGGTCGCGGTCAGGACCAGGTCGGCCCTTATGACGTGGTCGTCGAGGAGCTCACGGCCCACAAAGCCGGAGGCATCCGCCCCGAAGTCCGCCAGGACCGTTTCCGCATTGGCCTCCATGGGCGCGCCCTCATGGCCCCAGGTGCCCGCGCTCTCCACGACGAGCCCGCCGGCGAGCGGCGCGCCGAGCCGGTCCGCGAGGGCATGCCGGGTCAGCCGCTCGGTGATCGGCGAGCGGCACACATTGCCGGTGCTGACGTGGAGGATGCGGAAGGTGTCGCCGGGGAGGGCCGGCGTGCGTACGTACCCGTTGCCTATGCCACGCCCCGTCTCAGGGGCTGTCAATTCGCCACCTCGAGGTCGGGTACGACCTTGCGCAGCTCGTCCGCGGTCAGCGCGCCCTCGCGCAGCAGGACCGGGATCTTGCCGGTGACGTCGACGATGGATGACGGGATGTTGCCTGGCGTCGGCCCCCCGTCGAGGTAGACGGAGACGGAGTCGCCGAGCATCTCCTGCGCGGCGTCGCAGTCCTCGGGGGCCGGGTGTCCTGTCAGGTTCGCGGAGGAGAGCGCCATCGGGCCGACCTCGGTGAGCAGTTCGATGGCGACGGGGTGCAGCGGCATGCGGACCGCGACGGTGCCGCGGGTGCTGCCGAGGTCCCACTGCAGCGACGGCTGCTGCTTGGCGACGAGGGTCAGGCCGCCCGGCCAGAACGCGTCGACCAGTTCCCAGGCCATCTCCGAGAAGTCCGTGACGAGCCCGTGCAGCGTGTTCGGCGACGGGATGACCACCGGCGTCGGCATGTTGCGCCCGCGGCCCTTCGCCTCCAGGAGGTCACCGACCGCCTCGGGCGTGAAGGCGTCGGCACCGATGCCGTACACGGTGTCGGTGGGCAGCACGACCAGCTCGCCGCGGCGGACTGCCGAGGCGGCTTCACGCAGGCCGGTGGCGCGGTCCACTGCGTCATTGGTGTCGTAACGCCGTGCCATCTAGCGGGCCTCCTGCTCGGTGTGCTGCTCTGCGGATCGCTCGGACTCGTCAAACTCGAAGGACAACGCGTCGGTCACGGCAGTGCCTTGCGGGCGGTCGCGAACCTCGGGCGGTTGTTGAGGTCGGGGTGGTCGGCGGCGTCCGCCCAGCCCCGCTCCTCGGTGAAGATCCACGGCACCTGGCCGCCCTGTGTGTCCGCGTGCTCGATGACCACGATGCCGCCCGGGCGCAGCAGACGGTGGGCGGTGCGCTCTATCCCACGGATCAGGTCGAGCCCGTCCTCGCCGGAGAACAGGGCCAGTTCCGGGTCGTGGTCGCGGGCCTCGGGGGCGACGTACTCCCACTCGGTGAGCGGGATGTACGGCGGGTTGGAGATGACGAGGTCGACCTGGCCGTCGAGGTCGGGGAAGGCCTCCAGGGCGTCGCCCTGGCGCAGGTCGACCCTGGACCCCGCGACGTTCTTGCGTGTCCATTTGAGCGCGTCCTCGGACAGCTCCACGGCGTGCACGCGCGAGCGCGGCACCTCCTGGGCGAGCGCGAGCGCGATGGCGCCGGAGCCGGAGCAGAGGTCGACGATCAGCGGTTCGACGACATCCATCGCGCGGACGGCGTCTATGGCCCAGCCGACGACCGACTCGGTCTCCGGGCGCGGCACGAAGACCCCGGGGCCGACCTGGAGCTCCAGATAGCGGAAGTAGGCGTGTCCGGTGATGTGCTGGAGCGGCTCGCGGGCCTCGCGGCGCGCGGTCGCCTCCCAGAACCGGGCGTCGAAGTCCACGTCCTTGACGGTGTGCAGCTCGCCCCGCTTGACGCCGTGCACGTAGGCCGCGAGCTCCTCCGCGTCATTGCGCGGCGAGGGCACGCCGGCGTCGGCGAGCCGCTGGGTGGCCTGGGCCACTTCCGCGAGCAGCACGCTGCGGGGGTTCGGGGGTCGCCCCCCAAAATGTTGCTGCACGCTGATCCTCCGGGCTGAGCTGTCGTACGGGGCGGGCGGTGCGGTTCTACGCGGCGGCGAGCTTGGCGGCCGAGTCCGCGTCGACGCACGCCTGGATCACGGGGTCGAGCTCGCCGTCGAGCACCTGGTCCAAGTTGTAGGCCTTGAAGCCGACGCGGTGGTCCGAGATGCGGTTCTCCGGGAAGTTGTACGTACGGATCTTCTCGGAGCGGTCGACGGTGCGGACCTGGCTGCGGCGGGCGTCGGCGGCGTTCTTCTCCGCTTCCTCCTGCGCCGCTGCGAGGAGCCTGGAGCGCAGGATACGCATCGCCTGCTCCTTGTTCTGCAGCTGGGACTTCTCGTTCTGGCAGGAAGCCACGACGCCGGTGGGGATGTGCGTGATCCGGACGGCGGAGTCGGTCGTGTTGACGGACTGCCCGCCGGGGCCCGATGAGCGGTACACGTCGATGCGCAGATCGTTCGCGTGGATCTCGACGTCGACCTCCTCGGCCTCGGGCGTGACCAGCACGCCTGCGGCGGAGGTGTGGATGCGGCCCTGCGACTCGGTGGACGGCACACGCTGCACGCGGTGCACGCCGCCCTCGTACTTCAGGCGGGCCCAGACGCCCTGGCCGGGCTCGGTCGCGCCGTTGCCGCCCTTGGTCTTCACGGCGACCTGGACGTCCTTGTAGCCGCCGAGCTCGGACTCGGTGGCGTCGATGATCTCGGTCTTCCAGCCGACGCGCTCCGCGTAGCGCAGGTACATGCGCAGCAGGTCGCCCGCGAACAGCGCGGACTCGTCACCGCCGGCGCCGGCCTTGACCTCGAGGATCACGTCCTTGTCGTCGGACGGGTCGCGCGGGACCAGGAGGAGCCGCAGCTTCTCGGTGATCTCCTCGCGCTGCTGCTCGAGGTCCTTGACCTCGGCCGCGAAGTCCGGGTCGTCGGCGGCGAATTCCTTCGCCGTCTCGACGTCGTCCCCGGTCTGCTTCCAGGAGCGGTACGTGGTGACGATCGGGGTCAGCTCAGCGTAACGCTTGTTGAGCTTGCGCGCGTTCGCCTGGTCGGCGTGGACCGAGGGGTCCGCGAGCTTCTGTTCCAGATCGGCGTGCTCACCGATCAGTTCCTCGACGGCCTCGAACATCTCCGGCTCCTGCAGTTACGGGGGTGCTGTGTCATTCCGGGATGCCCCCGGATCCCGGGGGCTGCACTGCAAAGCGCCGGTCCCGGTGCCCCCGCGAAAAACAGGGGCACCGTGGACCGGCGCTGGAGCTTCGCTACTTGTTGGCAGCCGCAGACTTGCCGAAGCGGGCCTCGAAGCGGGCCACACGGCCACCGGTGTCGAGGATCTTCTGCTTGCCCGTGTAGAACGGGTGGCACTCGGAGCAGACCTCGGCACGGACGGTGCCGGACGAGATCGTGCTGTGAGTGGTGAACGACGCGCCACAGGTGCAAGAGACCTGCGTCTCGACGTACTCGGGGTGAATGTCGCGCTTCAAGGTGTCTCCTAGGTTCATGGAGGGCTCCGGGTCGCTGACGCGGGATGCGGGAGCGTGAACCGGGGCCGACGTACCAGTCTGCCAGGACTGGCCGTATCCCCCAAAACCGAGAAGGGCCCGGAAGTATTCCCGGCCCTTCCCGAGGTTCTGTCGTTGGGGTCCGGGCTACTTCACGACGCTGTCGGCGGAGCCCTTGGCGGAGTCCTTCGTGGCCGACTTCGGGATGGTCTTGTCGGCCTCGAGGGCCTTCCAGACCTTGTTCGCGTTGCTGTCGTCCAGGAGCACGCGGTTGGCGTCGTTCGGGTCGTACCGCACCGGCAGCGTCACCATGTTCATGTCGCCGGAGCCGATGCCCTTGAGGCCGCTCGCGAACGAGGTCAGGTCCTTGACCGAGGCCAGCTGCGAGTCCGTGGTCACCGTCTTCGTGGCGGTGTTCGCGAGTGCGTACAGCTTGCTCGGGCTGGTGAAGACGCCGACGCTCTTGATCTGGTCCATCAGGGCCTTCATGAACGCCTGCTGGAGCTGGATGCGCCCCAGGTCGCTGCCGTCGCCGACGCCGTGCCGGGTGCGGACGAGGCCGAGCGACTGCTCGCCGCTGAGCGTGTGCGTGCCCGCGCCGAGGTTCAGGTGGCTGTCGGGGTCGTCGATCGCCTTCGTGGTGGTGACCTTGACGCCCCCGAGGTCGTCGATCAGCTTCTGGAAGCCGCTGAAGTCGACCTCGACGTAGTGGTCCATGCGGATTCCGCTCATGGACTCGACGGTCTTCACCGCGCAGGCCGCGCCGCCCGTCGAGTACGCGGAGTTGAACATGGCCTCGCTCTGCGCCGGGTACTCGTTGCCGCTCTTGTCGGTGCACGAGGGCCGCTCGACGAGGGTGTCCCGGGGGATGGAGACGACGCTGGCCCGCTTGTGGCCCTTGTACACGTGGACGACCATCGCGGTGTCCGAGCGCGCCGAGCCCTCGTCGGCGCCGCCGCCGACCTTCTCGTTGTCGCCGGCCCGGGTGTCGGAGCCGAGGACGAGGATGTCCTCGGAACCGTTGTCCACGTCCTGCGGACGGTCGGTGCCCAACTGCGAGTCGATGTCGACGCTCTTGATGTTGCCGTTGAGCTGGAAGTAGACGTACCCCAGGCCGGTTCCACCGAGGACGACGACGCCCGCGGCGCTCCACGCCGCGATGCGCAGCGCTTTGCTGCGCGCGCTGCGCGGCTTGCGGCGGCTGCCCTTGGCGCCGCGGTGGCGCCCGGGCTTGCTGTCACGGTCCGGCATAACTCCTCGCAGGTTCGTCTGCTTCTGGTCCTTCGGTCCGCTTCTTCGTTCACTCGGTGTGACGGCGGACCGCAGAGAAGGGTTGCACAAACACGTGTGCGCATTCTGGGACGGAGAAGCGACCGTACGTAGCGGGATCAACGGCCCGCACCTCTCCCACCTGCACTTTCACGCCCATGTGCCGCATGCTTCACAGAGGGCACAGATCCTTATACGTGTGGTGAAGGTCTCTGGCCGACGAGTGCCCCGAAGCGTTGGGAACAGGCACGGAAAAGGGCCGGGGGGCCCCCCCCCCGGGGGGGGGCCGCGGCGCCGGTGAACCGGGATGGTGGCGAGTGCGGGCTGGGCGGCCGCGCCGTCGGGGATAATTTAGCGGAAACACAGCAACACGAAGGGAA
>NZ_JBEOVM010000133.1:0-16178 GCF_040295505.1 Streptomyces sp. NPDC002790
CGCCGGCGGGGCTGGAAAGATCGGGGCTCTGCCCCGGACCCCGCTGCTCAATCGCCGCAGGGGCTTGATTGTGCGGGCCTGTGTGCATTGGCCGGCGGCGGGATCTGGTTTTCAAACCCCTGCGGCGATTGAGCAGGCCTTTAGCCCCGCCGGCGATTGAGGCGCATTCAAGCCCCGCCGACGGGTGAGCCAATTCAAGCCCCTGCGGCGATTGAGCAGCGGGGTCCGGGGCGGAGCCCCGTGGGCGCAACGTCGGCGGGGGGTTCACGCCTCCGCCGGAACCGCCTCACCCGCATGCCGGAGGCCCTCCGTCGCGTCGCACACCCGCTGGATCACGTCGAAGAACACCCCCCGCTCCTCCGCATCGAGCGGCGCCAGGAAGATCTGGTTCATGCGGGCCGTCCGCACGGCCAGCTTCTTGTGCGTGCGCAGCCCCCCGGGCGTGAGCCGCAGCAGCCAGCGCCGCCCGTCCTGCGGGTCACGCACCTTGTCGACCAGCTCCCGCCGGGTCAGCCGCGTGACCACCTCGGCGATGGTGGAGCGGTCGAGCCCCACCCGCTCCCCCACGGTGCGCTGATCCAGGCCCGGCTCGGCCACCAACGCGTTGAGGACCGCGAACTGCGGCGACGTGATCTCCTCGGAGACCATCGTGTTCCACAGCAGATAGTGCGCCTGCTGGAGCCGCCGGGCGAGATGCCCGGGATGGGTGGTCAGATCCACCGCGGCCATGGCGGTCCTCCGTCTGCAATCGTTGCGCCGCTGAAAACGGCCGTGCACTGAGCAAGGATCCGGCACCCCGCATCCCCTTGTCGAGTCCATACACGCATTTCCCGGGGAACTCTTGACGGTTCACACACCCAGTGGCAACGTGAGCGCCATCCAGAAAATGCTCAGTGCGCTGAGCACTTCATGAGCACTTCGCGGAGATGAGGGCTGGCAGGGATGGACAAGGTTGTCGCCACGGCCGCCCAGGCCGTCGCCGACGTCGGGGACGGTTCGTCCCTCGCGGTCGGCGGGTTCGGCTTGAGCGGCGTACCGAACACGTTGATCAAGGCGCTGCACGAGCAGGGCACCGGGAACCTGTCGGTGGTGTCGAACAACTGCGGCGCCCTGGACTCCGGCCTCGCCGTCCTGCTGAGCGCCGGGCGGATCGTCCGCGTCACGGGCTCGTACATCGGCGGGAACAAGGAGTTCGCCCGGCAGTACCTGGGCGGCGAGATCGAGGTCGAGATGATCCCGCAGGGCACGCTCGCCGAGCGGCTGCGCTCCGGCGGCGCCGGCATCCCCGCGTTCTACACCCCGGCCGGCGTCGGCACCCAGGTCGCCGACGGCGGCCTGCCCTGGCGCTACGACGGCAACGGCGGGGTCGCCAAGGCCTCACCGCCCAAGGAGGTCCGCGAGTTCGACGGCGTCGAGTACGTCCTGGAGCGCGGCATCCGCACCGACTTCGCGCTCGTGCGGGCCGCGAAGGGCGACCGGCACGGCAACCTGGTCTTCAACAAGTCCACGCAGAACTTCAACCCCCTTGCCGCACAGGCCGGAAAGATCACGATCGCCGAGGTGGAGGAGCTGGTGGAGCCGGGCGAGACCGAGCCGGACCAGGTCCACCTGCCGGGCATCTTCGTGCAGCGCGTCATCGCACTCACCCCCGAGCAGGCCGCCGACAAGGGAATCGAGCGGCGCACGATTTCCGCGCCTCCGGCACGAGGGACGGTGAGCAACTAGCCATGGCATGGACCCGTGAAGAAATGGCCGCCCGCGCCGCCCGCGAACTGCGCGACGGCCAGTACGTGAACCTCGGCATCGGCCTGCCGACCCTGATCCCCAACTACCTCGGCGGCGACGTCGAGGTGATCCTGGAGTCCGAGAACGGGATCCTGGGCACCGGCCCGTACCCGAGCGACGACGCCGTCGACCCGGACCTGATCAACGCGGGCAAGGAGACGGTCACCGTCCTGCCCGGCGCCTCGTTCTTCGATTCCGCGCTCTCCTTCGGGATGATCCGCGGCGGCCACATCGACGTCGCCGTGCTCGGCGCCATGCAGGTCTCCGCGAACGGCGACCTCGCCAACTGGGCCGTCCCCGGCAAGATGATCACCGGTATCGGCGGCGCCATGGACCTCGTACACGGCGCCCGTACCGTCCTGGTCACCATGACGCACACCGCGAAGGACGGCTCCCCGAAGATCGTCCAGGAGTGCTCGCTGCCACTCACCGGCAAGGGCTGCGTCGACCGGATCATCACGGACCTCGCCGTGCTCGACGTGACCGAAAGCGGCCTGGAACTCGTCGAGTTGGCGCCCGGCGTGAGCGCCGGGGAAGTCGTCGAGAAGACCGCCGCGAAGGTACGCGTCCCGGAGGCAGCCAAGTGAGCCGGAACGTCAAGGACGTCTACATCGTCGGCGTCGCCACGCTCTGCATCGGAGTGGGCCAGGGCTCCGCCCTCGTCCTGGAACGTTAGAGACCTCAGGAAGGTCAGGAAGGTCCCGCCCCCATGGCTCTCACCCAGCACGACATCGACGCGGAGATCGCGGCCAAGCGCGAGGCCTATTACAAGGGCCTCGCCGAGGGCGCACCCATCGAACACCACCCGCGGCGCGACTACGCCCCGTACCGCTCCTCCGCCCTCCGGCACCCCAAGCAGCCGCCGATCAACATCGACGTCTCCAAGGACCCGGAGCTGATCGAGCTCACCGCACCCGCCTTCGGCGAGCGCGACATCACGAAGATCGACAACGATCTGACGATCCAGCACCCCGGCAAGCCGATCGGCGAGCGCATCACCGTGGAGGGCCGCCTGGTCGACCGCGACGGGAGGCCACTGCGTGGTCAGTTGATCGAACTGTGGCAGGCGAACTCGGCCGGCCGCTACGCGCACAAGATCGAGGTGCACGACGCGCCGCTCGACCCGAACTTCACGGGCGTCGGCCGGGCGCTGACGGACGACGACGGCTGGTACAAGTTCACGACCATCCAGCCGGGCCCGTACCCGTGGGCCCAGCACACCAACGCCTGGCGCCCCGCGCACATCCACTTCTCCGTCTTCGGCTCGGCGTTCACCCAGCGCCTGGTGACGCAGATGTACTTCCCGAACGACCCGCTGTTCCCGTACGACCCGATCCTCCAGTCGGTGACCGACGACGCGGCGCGGCAGCGGCTGATCGCCACGTACGTGCACGAGAAGTCGGTTCCGGAGTTCTCGATGGGCTACCAGTGGGACATCGTCCTCGACGGCCCGCACGCCACCTGGATGGAAGAGGGACGCTGACCAGCCATGACGAAGATCGACATCAACTACCCCGAGTCCGTCCTTCCCACGCCCTCGCACACGGTCGGCCCCTGGTACGGCTACGCGCTGCCCTTCGAGGGCGGCGGTGACATCGCGCCGGTCGGCCACCCGGACACGGTCGCCGTGCACGGGTACGTGTACGACGGCAACGGCACCCCCGTCCCCGACGCGTTCGTCGAGATCTGGGGCGCCGACCCCGAGGGCAACGCCTCCACCGTCGACGGCTCGATGCGCCGCCAGCCGTTCACCGGCGGGTACCTGGGCCGCAACGGCGTGGAGTTCACCGGCTGGGGCCGCATCGAGACCGACGCGAACGGGCACTGGGCGGTGCGCACGCTGCGCCCGGGGGCGCGCGGCGGGTCGGCGCCGTACCTCGCCGTGGTGATCTTCTCCCGCGGCCTGCTCAACCACCTCTACACGCGGATCTACTTCGCCGATTCCTCCGAAGAGGTACTGGCCGGGGACCCCGTGCTGGCGCAGGTCGACGCCGCGCGCCGTGACACGCTGGTCGCGCGGCGGCAGGCGGATGGCACGTACCGTTTCGACATCCGCCTTCAGGGCGAGGGCGAGACGGTCTTCCTGGAGTTCATGTGACGTTGTTCGACCCCGGCAGCGAGGGTGCGCCCACCGAGCGCACCACCTCCGAAGAGGCTTTTCTGCAGGCTCTGTTGGACGCGGAGGCGGGCCTGACGCGGGCCCAGTGCTCGCTCGGCCTCGCGCCCTCCGGTGCCGGCGAGGCCGTCACCGCGGCCGCCGTCGCCGAGCGGTTCGACGTGCGGGACCTCGCGCGCCGCGCGCGCGGGGGCGGCAATCCGGTGATCCCGCTGGTCGCGGATCTCACGTCCTCGGTGCCCGCCGAACACTCCCCCTACGTGCATCGGGGTGCGACGAGCCAGGACATCCTGGACTCGGCGTTGATGCTGGTCGCCGCGCGGACGCTGGATGTGCTGCTTGACGAACTCGCAGACGCAGAGGGCGTGTTGGCGGGTCTGGCGCGGGAGCACCGGGACACGGTGATGCCCGGCCGTACGCTCACGCAGCATGCCGTGCCGACGACGTTCGGCCTCAAGGCGGCGGGGTGGCGCTCGCTGGTGCTCGATGCGCGGGATCGCGTGCGGGGTGTGCGGGTGGCGCTGCCGGTTCAACTGGGTGGTGCGGCGGGTACGTTGGCGGCGTTCGGGGCGTACGGGGCCGGGGACCCGGTCGCCTTGGTCGCGGCGTACGCGCGTGAACTCGGCCTGGTTGAGGCGGATTTGCCGTGGCACGTGCTGCGGACGCCGGTGGCGGATCTGGCGGGGGTGCTGGCCTTCACGGCGGGTGCGCTCGGCAAGATCGCGGCAGATGTGCTGGTGCTTTCCCGTACGGAGATCGGTGAACTGGCCGAGGGCACGGGCGGGGGGTCCTCCGCGATGCCGCACAAGGCCAACCCGGTCCGCTCCACGCTCGTCGCCGCGGCGGCCCGGCGGGTTCCCGCGCTCGCCGCGACGCTGTACGCCTCGATGTCGGCGGAGGACGAGCGTCCCGCGGGGGCGTGGCACGCCGAATGGACCACGGTGCGTGAGTTGTTGCGCGTGGTGGGTGGGGCGGCGCGGGATGTCTCGGAGCTGGTATCCGGGCTTGTGGTCCGCGTGGACGTCATGCACGCGCATCTGGCGGCGACTGGTGGGGCGATCGTGTCGGAGCGGTTGTCGGTGGAGCTGGGCGGGGTGCTCGGGCGGGGGGCGGCGAAGGAGCTCTTGGCGTCCGCCTCGCGGCGGGCCCGGTCGGAGGGCCGCTCTCTGGCCGACGTCCTGGCGACGGAGTCGTCCCTCAAGGAGACCGGTGTGAACGTGTCCGAGCTGACGGATCCGTCGCGGTACGTCGGGGCGGCGGGGATGCTGGTGGATCGGGCGCTCGCGCGTCAATGACATTGCCCCACCCCGCCCCTTCCCGAAATCCCTGCGGGCGCGCGCGGCGGAGGCGGAGTTGCGGCCACGGGGCTCCGCCCCGGACCCCGCTGCTCAATCGCCGCAGGGGCTTGATTTGGCACGCCGCACCGCACCACCTCTGCCGAGATCCCGCAACCACGGGTGGGCCGCACCCGACGACAACCACACCCCCGCCTCCCCAGGGGCGCGGGGAACTGCGCGCCCAGCCACGGGTGAGCTTCACCCGACAACGACCAGACCCCCGCCTCCCCAGGGGCGCGGGGAACTGCGCGCCCAGCCACGGGTAACCCGTAGCCGACAACGACCACAGCCCCGCCACCCTCAGGGGCGCGGGGAACCGCGCGCCCAACCACCGGTAGGCCGCGCCCGACGACGACCGTGACACCGCCAGCCCAAGTCGAACCCCGACCCACCGGGAGCACACTCATGCGTACGAACCTGAACCACCACGCCGCGGGATCGCCCACCGCTCCCCCGCTGATCCTCGGGCCCTCCCTCGGGACGAGCCTCGCCCTGTGGGACCGTGTCGCACCCGAACTGTCCACCGCCCACCGCGTCGTACGGTGGGACCTCCCCGGCCACGGCGGATCGGACGCCGGCCTGATCAAGCCCGGCGCCACCGTCGGCGACCTGGCCGACCTCGTCCTCGCGCTCGCCGACAACCTCGGCATCGACCGCTTCGCCTACGCGGGCGTCTCCCTCGGCGGCGCCGTCGGCCTGCACCTCGCCGTGCACCACCCGGAACGCCTCACCAGCCTCACGGTCATCTGCTCCTCCGCCCACTTCGGCGGCGCCAAGAACTGGGAGGAGCGGGCCGCCCTCGTCCGCGCGGAGGGCACGGCGGGCGTGGCCGAGACCGCGCCCTCCCGCTGGTTCACCCCCGGCTTCCGCGTGGAACGCCTCGTGCAGGACAACCGGGACGCCGACCCCGCGGCCTACGCCGCCTGCTGCGACGCCCTCGCCGCGTTCGACCTGAGGGACCGGCTCCCCGAGATCACCGTGCCCACCCTCCTGATCGCCGGCCGCGAGGATCCCGCCACACCCCCCGCCCACCTGCGCGAGATCGCCGACGCCGTACCGAACTCCGAGCTGGTCGAGCTGTCGGGCGCCTCCCATCTCGCCCCCGCCGAGCGGCCGGAAGCCGTCCTCGGGGCGCTGCGCACCCACCTCGGGCAGGCCGCGAAGCGCGGCATGGAGGTGCGCCGCGAGGTGCTCGGGGACGCACACGTCGACCGGGCACAGGCAAAGCAGACGCCGTTCACGGCCCGCTTCCAGGACTTCATCTCGCGCTACGCGTGGGGCGAGATCTGGACCGACCCGACCCTCGGCCGCCGCGAGCGCAGCATGATCACGATGACCGCGCTTGTCGCCCACGGCCACCTCGACGAGTTCGCCATGCACGTCCGCGCGGCCCTGCGCAACGGCCTCACCCCGGACGAGATCGGCGCGGTGGTGCAGCAGTGCGCCGTGTACGTGGGCGTGCCCGCCGCCAACTCCGCGTTCGGCGTCGCCCAGCGCGTACTCGCCGAGGAGGGCCTGGCGTAGCCCCCTCCTGACCCACCCGACAGGCCTACGTCCAGGGGGGCCACGCACAACCCACCGCCCGGCCCCTAGCCTGGACGCATGGCCACACTCCTGATCACCGGTGCCACCTCCGGCCTCGGCCGGTACCTCGCCTTCGAGCTCGTGCGCGGCGGGCACGTCGTGCTGGCCCACGGCCGCGACGAGAAACGTACGGACGCCGTCGTCGAGGAGCTGCGGGCCACCGGCGGCCGCGCCGAGGGGTTCGTCGCCGACCTCGCCTCCCTGGCGCAGGTCCGCGACCTCGGCGCCCGCGTCGCCGCCGCCCACCCGGAGCTCGACGTGCTCGTCAACAACGCAGGCGTCGGCACCGGGCCCCCCGGCTCGGGCCGCGAGCTGAGCGCCGACGGGCACGAGCTGCGGTTCGCCGTCGACCTGCTCGCCCCGGTCGCCCTCACCCGCGCCCTGCTGCCCACCCTCCGGGCCAACTCGCCTTCCCGCGTGGTGAATTGCGGCTCCCTCGGCCAGTCCCCGCTGAACTTCGACGACCTCGATTTGGGCACCGACTACAGCGGCACCGAGGCGTACTGCCGCGCCAAGTTCGCCCTCGCCGCCCACACCTTCGCCCTCGCCCGCGACCTTTCCGGCACGGGTACGCACGTCAACGTCATCCACCCGGCGACGTACATGGACACGGCGATGGTCCGGGAGGCCGGGGTCGGCCCGCTGAACACCGTCGAGGACGGCGCGGCCGGTGTACTGGCCCTGGCCGTGGGCGAGTTGGGCGGCGAGGCCACCGCCGGGTTCTTCGACGGCGAGCAGCCGACGCTCGCGCACGCGGACACGTACGACCGCGAGGTCCAGGACCGCCTCGACGCCGAACTCGACCAGATCCTCGGCCCGTTCGGGCTGTAGACCACACCGCAGGCCACGCTGTGGACCACCGGGCCTAGCGCAGCCCCCGACCCGTCTCCAACACCTCTCGCGCCCGCGCCGTCAACGCCTCCGCCCCGCACGAACGGGCCAACTGCAGACCGCGGTTGAGTTCGGACAACGACCGCGCGGCGATCCCGTACTCGACGCGCGCCCGAGCGTGTTCGTACGCGCAGGGCGACGCTTCGAGGTACGTGACCGCCTTCGCGTAGAGGGTGAGTTGCTCCCGCCCGGTGGCCAGCGCCGCGGCGCACCGCAACGCCTCGCCGATCGCGGTGTCCGTGCCGAACCGCTCGGCCTGGACGCGGGCCTGGGTGACGAGTTCGGCGGCGCGCCGCGGGTCGGTGTCGGCGAGGGCGAGGGCCAGATCGCCGGCCCACGACGCGACGATGGTGTTGTGCCCGCCGCGGGCCAGGGCGACCTTGCCGCCGGTCTCCAGTTCGTTGATGCCCTCTTCGGTGCGGCCGACGGCGAGCAGCAACCTGCCGCGCACCGAGTGCGCGTCGGGCAGCAGGATCATCGCCGGGTAGGGCGCGGCGAAGCCGTAGCGGTCGGCGATCAGGAGCGCTTCGTCGGGCTTGCCGCGGGCGAGCAGCGTATCGATGAGCATGGCGGCCGCGTCCCAGTGCATGGGCAGGCCGTGGCCCACCCGGTCGGCCAGGCGCAGCGCCTCGCGCAGGAACGCCTCCGCGTCGTTGAGCCGGCCGCGCCTGCGGTGGACGTATCCGACGAAGGCGTGCGCGAGGGAGAGGTGGCCGCCGCTCCAGCCGGCGGTCTCGTAGGCCCGCATGCTCTCCGTGAACAGGCTCTCGGCGCGGTCGAGCCGGTCGGAGAAGAGGTACGACAGGCCGAGCGCGATGAGAATCTCGAAGCCCCACTCGGGGTCGGTCCAGCCGAGTCCGGGGGCGAGTTGTCCGTTGACCAGGGAGCGGTCGCAGTACTCCGCGACCTCCTCGGCGTTCTCCCCGCGGTTCATCATGTCGAAGGCGCGCAGGATCAGCAGGACGCGCTCGGGGTTGTCGCGCCCGGTGACCCGGCCGGCGAGTTCGGCAAGGGTGCGGGAACGGTCCTGCGGATCGTGCTCGCCGGCGTAGATGCACTGCCAGAAGAGGCGGGTGGCCCGCAGGCGCAGCCGATGGTGCCCCTCCTCCAACTGGCCGGTCTCGGTGTCGAGGACGGCGAGCGCGTCGTCCAGCCGGTTGGCGTGGACGAGTGCCTGGGCGAGTCGGCACACCGCGTCGACGCGCTGCTCGCCGAAGAGCCCGGGGGCGGAGTCGAGCGCGGAGCGCAGGTGCGCGACGGTGGTGGACGGTGAGGTGAGCAGCGTGGCGCAGCCCAGCTCGTACAGCACGTGCGGCCGGGTCTCGGGCAGTGGCGGTTCCTGGAGGGCGCGCTCCAGGCAGCGCCGGGCCGCCGCGGGGGCACCGACGGCGAGGTGCTCGCGGGCGGCGGCGCGCAGCTGCTCGACGAGCTCGGGGTCGTCGTCCGGGTGCACTTCGAGGAGGTGCCGGGAGGCCGCGGCGGGGCCGTGCCCGGAGGCGGTGACCGCCCATGCGGCCTGGCCGTGCATGGCGGTGCGGGTGGCCGGCGGTATCGCGTCGTACACGGCGGACGCGATCAGCGGGTGGACGAACTCCAGGGTGTCCGCGGCGCCGTACCCCGATCCGGGGGACACGGTGTCGGTCAGGATGCGGGCGGTGCGCAGGTTCTCGGCGCAGCGGCCCGCCTGCTCGGGGTTCATGCCGGCGAGGAGGGCCGCGAGGCCCGGTTCGATGCGGGTGCCGAGGATGGCGGCGGCCCAGGCGAACCGGGTCGCGTCGGTGCCGAGCCCTTCGAGCCGGGTGACCAGGCCGCGGCCGCGGGCGGAGCGGTTGAGCGCCCGCAGTTCGACGGCGGCCCGCTCGTCGGGCCGCAGCTCACTGTCCTGGACCTTGGCGAGCAACTCGACGGTCTCGTACGGGTTTCCGCCCGTGACGGCCCACACCTCGCGGCAGAACGGGTCGTCGGCCTGGGCCCCGAGCGTGGCGCGGGTCAGGCCCGCGGTGGCGTCCGGGGTGAGGGCGCTCAGCTGGGCGACGCCGGGGCGGGCGGCGGCGGCCACCGCGTCGAGGCAGGCGGCGGCGCGCCCGTCCGCGGCCTCGCGCTGCGCCACGACGACGAACACCGGCAGGCCGTCGAGGCGCTCGGCGAACGCGGCGAGCCACTCCAGGGTCTCCAGGTCGGCCCAGTGCGCGTCGTCGATGAGCAGCACCAACGGCCAGTGCAGGCGGGCCAGTCGGGATGCCGCGACGACGAGGCCGTCGCGCACGCCCTGCGGGTCGGCCTGCCGTCCGGTGGGCTCGGCGATGCCGAGGGCGGGGCCCGCGATGTCGTACCAGTCACCGAAGTACTCGCGAGCCTCTTCCTCGGTGAGCGCCACGAGGGCGGGCTGCAGGAGTTGGCGTACGACGTTGAAGGGGACGGAGGTGACGGTCTCGCCGCCGCGGGCCGACCACACGGTGGCCCGGCCCGCCGCCATCTCGCGCACCTGGGAGAGCAGCGCGGTCTTGCCGATGCCTGCCTCTCCCTTGTAGACGACGAGGCCGCCCGCGGCCTCGGATCCGCCGTACAGAGCGTCGAGCGCGCGCGCCGCGACGTCGAGTTCGGACTCCCTCTCCCACAGGTGAGGGCCAGAGGGCGCGGCGTCGGCAAGCCGTCCCTGGGTCATTCCGCAGCCTCTCGTCGTCGTCCCCGGGTGTCGTCCCGGCGTCCGGTCGCAGCCGATCACATGGGGCGATCGACGTACTGGTCACGAGACTAGTCCGCGGGGCCCCGCCTTCGTGGGGCGTCGCGGCAGCCGGTGCCATTTGGCCGGAGATGGGTGCCGCGGGCCGCCCGGGTAACGATCCCGGCCACGGGACGGCCCCCTCTCATCCCCTTTTCAGCCGGGCCTCATACTGTTCCGTCCATGACGTCGCAGACTCCCGCAGGCTGGTACTCCGATCCGGGGCAGATACCCAACGGCCCGCGCACCGAACGCTGGTGGGACGGCGCACGCTGGACCGACCAGACCCGGCCCGCCACCGCCGCCACCACCCCGCAGCCGGCGCCACAGGCGCCTTCGCAGCCCCCGGCGCAGTTCGCCCCGCAGCCGCCCGCGCCCGGGACCGACCCGGCGTACCCGAATCATCCCGGCCCTCCAGGGCAGTTGCCGCCGAAGTCGCGCGGCCGGGGCCGGATCGCGATCGCCGCGGGGATCGCGGTCGTGGTCCTCGCGGGCATCGGCACCGGTGTCTACGCGCTCACGTCGGGCGACGGGGACGACGGCAAGAGCGACAAGGCGGACTCCCGCTCGCAGAGCCCGAAGGAGGCCGCCCCCGAGGGGCCCGGCGCCCCCGACGGCGGCGAGGGCGAGAGCCCGAACCCCGACGGGCCGGGCGCCTCCCCGCAGGCGCCGCTCGACCAGGGGTTCGCCACCGACGTCAGCAACGGGGTCGCGGTCCCGGTCATCAAGAACTGGACCGGGACCGACGGCGCGGGTGTCGCCGGGGTCACGGTCGGCCCGTACGCCTGCCCCAACTCGAAGGGCGACGTCTGCGTGAAGGGCGGCGTGTCCACCTCGTCGGCGACGCGCCTCAAGCTCGACGCGAAGACGGCGAAGGCCGCTGCGAAGGAGGACATCGCCGGGAACGCGAAGGAGTCCTACGGCGGGAAGACCTACGAGGGGATCACCGGCCACAAGCAGGTGTTCGCGAAGGCGGTCACGGTCGCCGGGCAGAAGGGCTACCGGGTCCGCTGGAGCGTCGAGACGAAGTCGGGCGTCGACGCGTGGGTGGAGTCGGCCGCGTTCCCCTCGCCCGCCAACCCCGACAAGCTCGTCGTGCTGCGCGCCGGCGTGGACGTCCCGCAGAGCGCCGCGGACAAGGCGAAGGGCCCGGACGCCGGGGCGATCGACGAGATCCTCAAGGGTGTCAAGAAGGCCACGGTCACCGGCGACGGCGACGCGGGCGAAAACGTCTGAGCCCCACTGCCGCCTGAGCACCCGCTCTGGAGTTGGCCTCAGCTCTGGCCTCGGTTCTGGCCTCCGCACCAATGCGGCCGGGCGGGTCCCCCTCCGCTCAAGGAGGAACCCGCCCGGCCGGGGGTGCGCGCCGCCCCCGTCCCCACGGTGCGGCGCGGGCAGACCGCCGGTCGGTCATCTCTGCGACCGGCGGCCTCCCGTTCAGGGGGCCCGACCCTCCAGGGTCAGGCCGAGTCCCGGAATCAGCGCGTCCTCGACGAAGCGGACCAGATACTCCGCATCGGCGTGGCGCTTCTCCAGGATCGGTCGGCTGCGCATGACTCCGAAGAGCTGCGCGGCCACGTAGGGCAGCGCGGGATGGTCCGCGGCGATCTCGCCGCGCGCCACCGCCCGCTGCACGATCGCGTCGATCGACGCGAGCTCCGGCTCGATCAGCGCCTCGCGCAGGGCGCCCTTCAGCTCGTCGTCCTGGAGGGCGGCGTGCCCGAGGGCCTGCATGAGCACGGTGTCCGGCTTGGCCTGCGAAGCCGCGTTGCGCGCGGCCGCCACGAGGTCTCCGGCGAGCGTACCCGTGTCCGCCGCGAAGAACTTCGAGCAGCGTCCGGCCCGCAGCGCGGCCGCCACGAGCTGCGGCTTCGTCTTCCACTGCCGGTACAGCGTGGACTTGCTGCAACAGGCCTGCGCGGCGACGCCCTCCATGGTGAGGTCCCCGTACCCCTGCTCCCGCAGCTGATCGAGGACCACGTCGAAGAACTCCTGGGCCCGCTCGGGGCTGATCTTCGAGCGGCGCGAGGCGGTGGGTGCGGCCTCGGTGGCCTTCTCTCGCGTCGTCATGGCCCTCACTCCTCGTCGGCGGCAGTGTCGATGAGATCACACCGGCCTATCGATACGCCAGTGTACCGGTACGCCATCGTATCGGTACACTGGCGTATCGATGAACGGGAACATGCGGGAACCGGGGCAGCACGCCGCCCGGCCACCCCTGATACGCGAGCTCTTGCTGGTCGTGGGACTTTTCCTCGTCTACAAGCTCGGGCGGCAGCTGGCCAACGGCCACACCGCCCCGGCCTTCCACAACGCCGACCATGTGTGGAGCTTCGAGCGTGCCGTGCACCTGCCCGGCGAGGGCGCGGTGCAGGACGTGCTGCTGAGCAGCGACACCCTGGTGCACGTCGCGAACACCTATTACGCGTCCGTGCACTTCCCGGCCACGATCGCGCTGCTCGTCTTCCTCTACCTGCGCCGCCCGCGCCACTACCTGTGGACGCGGCGCGTACTCGCCGCGCTCACCGCGGCGGCGCTCGTGCTGCACCTGACGTTTCCGCTGGCGCCGCCGCGGCTGCTTGCCGCCACGCACCTCGTCGACACGGCGCAGGTCTACGGCCCGTCGGTCTACGCCGCGAAGCCCGCCACGGACACGATGGCCAACCAGTTCGCCGCGATGCCCTCGCTGCACTTCGGCTGGGCCCTGATGGTGGCGATCGGCCTGGTCGCCGCGACCCGCTCCCGGTGGCGCTGGCTGTGGCTGCTGCACCCGCTGTTCACGCTCGTCGTGATCGTGGGCACCGCCAACCACTACTGGCTCGACACGATCGTGGCAACGCTGCTGCTCGGCGCCGCGCTCGCGGTGATCCGGCTGCCGCGCGCGGTCGACACGACCGGTTTCTGGCGCCACCTGTTCCCGGTGCCGGCGCCCGCGACCGCGCCGCACCTGGTCGAGTCCCGCCGCACCCCGACGCCGTGGACCCCGGCTCCGGCCGCGTTCCGTACGCCGCCGGACGCTCTCACGGCCGCCGATGTGTTCGCCGCGGCGACGCCGACGCACATCCCGGTCGAGGTGATCGCCGCTCCCGGCTCTACGTCCACCTCCCCCTCCCCCTCCACCGCGCGCCTCACGACCGGAGCGGCACGATGACCGCCACACTTCTCGCCGTCGCGCTCTCGCTCGTCTCCGCGGTCGCCTACGCCGCCGCGGCCGTGGCCCAGGAACGGCTGGCCGCCGGATCGGGTGCGGGCGTGCTGCGGCTGCTCGGGACGGGGGCCTGGTGGTGGTCGGTCGGGCTGAACGCCTCGGCCGCGCTGCTGCACGTCGCCGCGCTCAAGTACGGGCCGCTCACCCTCGTCCAGCCACTCGGCGCGCTCACCCTCGTGGCGGCGGTGCCGCTGGGGGCGCGGGTCGCGGGTCGGCATGTCACGGCCGGCGAGTGGCGGGGCACGGCGCTCACGCTCGCGGGCCTCGCCGCACTCCTCGTGACGGCGTCGGGCCCCGCCCCCGACGACACCCTCTCGCTGCCCGAGGCCCTCGCCGTGGCGGGAGCGACGGCGGCGCTCATCGGCGTGCTCTCACGGCGCGGCGCGAAGCCGGGCCTGCGCCACGCCACCGCCTCCGGCATCGCCTCGGGCGTCGCGTCCGCGCTCACCCAGACCGTGACGGTGGCGGCCACCGACCGCACGGGCCCGCTGCTCGACATCCGCGTGATCGCGGTGGCCCTGCTGGTCGCGGCCTTCGCGGCAGGCGGCCTCCTGCTCTCCCAGACCGCCTACCGGGGCGGCCTCGGCGCCCCCCTGGCCATGGTCACCCTGGCCAACCCGCTCGCAGCCTCAATCATCGGCCTCGCCCTCCTGGGCGAACGCCTCCAGGGCGGCGCGGCAGGCTGGAGCCTCGCCGCGGTGGGCGCGATCCTGGCAACGGGCGGCGTAGTCCTCCTGACACACACCCATCACGCGCAGATCGACCATCCCACTCTTCCCGACTCGACGACGTCGGCCAATCAAGCGGCTCCGGTCAATCAAGCCCCGCCGGCGATTGAGGCGCGGGGTCCGGGGCAGAGCCCCGCGACCGCACCCCCGTGGAACCGCAACGACACCCGGTCACCCGAACCCACGGGAGTCCTGCTTAAGCGCCGTGTCCACAGTTAGCGCCGCAGCCACCACAAGACTCAACAACGGCTCCGGCAACCGATAATGCACCTGCAAGACATAATTGTCCGCAGTCGTGAACATCGTCTTGGCCAGCCCCTCCCACGTCTTCGTAATCCTCGCCACCTCGTTGTCCGCGTGGTCGACGATCGCGAAGTTCCAGGCCCGCCAGTTCTCCGCCTTGATCGCACCGACCTGCTGACCGTTCGCGTTCATCGCGAAGTTGATCTTCCCGATGGCGTTCTGCTGGACGATCTCGCCGACCGGCGTACCGTCCGGCCGCTCCACGAGCACCTTCGACTTGATGAACTTGGCCGGCCGCGTGAGCACCATCTGCGGCTGCCCGTACGCGTCACGGATCTCCAGCCTGTGCGTCATGTACTGGTCGACGCTGGCGACGAAGCGCAGCGCCTTCTTCATGGCGCTCTGGCCGACCTGGACGACGGAGCCCAGCGGGTTGCCGTGCTGATCCATGACGCTGTACTCGTTGGTCAGCTCGATCAGCTTGGCCTTCTGGTTCACCACGAGGACCGGCTCGGTGAACAGCGTGCCGCCGCCCTGCCCGGCCCCCGCGACGCCCGCCTGCTGCTGCACCTGACGCGGCACTTCGACGGCCTGTGCCTGTGCCTGTGCCTGTGGCTGCCCGGCATGCGTGTGCTCGGTCCATCGGGCACCGTCCCACCACCGCAGGGCCTGGGGCGCCCCCTGGGGGTCCGGGTACCAACCTGCGGGAGTGTTCGAATGCGTCGTCACCGGGGCACACTATCGCGCCATACCGGGCACGGATCCAGCCCTCAGCGCACGCCCTCCCACAGCTCCCGCTCGGCCGCCCGCGGGTCCGTCTCGACGCGGCAGGCACCCGCGTCGAACACCATGGTCGCCCTTCCCCAAGCTCTCAACTTCGTTCGAGCAGGGGAGACCCCATTCCCATCCGGCTCGTACGCGGCCCAGCCCGGGTCCCCGGACGCGGCGAACGCGACCCACGCGCCGTGCATCGCGCGGGCCAGGTCCGCCGGGGCGTGCTCGCCCGCGAGCGCCGCGTAGTCGGAGTCGTCGACGTGGTCGAAGACGAAGCCCAGCTCCAGTGCGTGGCACGCGCCCAGCGCCCCGCCGAACTGCGGCGACCGCCAGGCGAACTCGTACACGTGTGAACCCGGCACGGACTCGGCAAGCCGCACCGCGGGGATCCGCCAGAACCAGTCGGTGACGATGGCGTCGAGGAGTTCGCCGGGGCTCGCGTCCGGCCGGCTCGCCCGGTACCCCTCGAGGTCCGCGCCGAAGGCCTCGGCGCCGCGCTTCACCCGGCCCTCACTGATGGTGTCGAAGCGCCCGGTCGGCACCATGTAGAGCCGGTTCTCCTCCCGGTTGCTGCCGACGAGGATATCCACGCCCAGGTCGGGCCCCGGCAGCGTGCGCTCGTCGGCGATCGGCTCGAAGACCATCCCGTTCAGCGCGGCGTCGCCCCACACCGCCGGGTCGGGCCGCTGCCGGAACTCGTCCGACAACGCGCCCCGCGCCGCGGCCCCGTGCGGCGGCGGCCCCCCCCCGCACGCCGCGGCGGGGGGGGGGCCCCCCCGCCGCGCCGCCC
>NZ_JBEOVM010000134.1:0-11514 GCF_040295505.1 Streptomyces sp. NPDC002790
CCCGTTCATCTCCTTGTTTGGGTGTTGGGGGGGGGTGGCGCGCCCCCCCCCCCGGCGGCCGCAACCACCGGCAACCGGCTCCCGCCCTGGGGCGCCGCCCCAGACCCCGCTGCTCAATCGCCGCAGGGGCTTGATTTGCCCGCGCCTCAATCGCCGCAGGGGCTTGAAGTGGCGCTGACCCGGGGGAACGCCTCCCGGACCGCCCGAGACCAGCGGTTGTTGCCCAGCTCGGGTCGCAGCGCCGCGAAGCCTCCGCAGTACTTCGTGAACTCCGCCGCCCGCACCCCGAACCGGTGCAGCACCCGGTCCGCCTCCGTCAGAGACCCCCTCGTCTTCGTCTCCACGAGGACGAGCCCACCGTCCGCCCGCACCGTCCGCCCATCGGCGGGATCCCGTACCACGAGCCCCGCGTCACACGTGATCCGCTGCCCGTCGGCGACGAACGTGGCGCGCTGGTAGTCCGTGACCAGCGAGGGGGCCAGGCCCCCCGGCGCCTCGATCCCGTACGCCCCACCGAGCACACCCGCGAGAAAGCCCTGCTGCGCCTCGTCGAGCGGCCGCTCCTCGCCCTCGAGCCTGCGGCGGTGCTTGACCGTCTCGCCCCGCCCGTTCTTGAGCTTGACCTCGAACTGCCGCTCCCCCGTGTCCTGGTAGAGCCGCTCCCGGATCTTGTAGCGGAGCCGGCGACCCTGCCGGTGGTCGTGGTACGTGCGCAGGTCGGCCGTGTCGTAGTAGGTCGATCTGTACGAGAACCAGCGCCGGCCGTTCACCGAGAGCGAGCGGAAGGGGCCCTCCGGGCGCCGCGGGTCGGTCAGCAGCGCCGCGAAGTCCTCGAAGACCTCCACCGGCACCAGGTAGCTGTTGTCGTAGCGGGCCAACAGCTCTGCCCTGTTGTTCAGTTCATCGAGCGACAGCGGCTTGGCGGCGAGTGCGGCGCGCCCGATGGCGCGTACGGCGGGGATCACACGGTCTCCTGGTGATAGGCGGCTGCGGTCTTCGTCGTACTACGAGGCCCATGCGGCTCATGACGGTCATGAACGCCGCTGTGGGTACGAGAGGTACGTATGGGCTCCTCCGTTCGTTCCCTTGCCTCCGGCTGCCGGAATCGGACTTCCACCACCATCAGGTCGCGTACGTAGTCGATCTCCTGCACCGTCCAACCATGGGGCCGCCCCACTCGCCTCGCCAGTTCGGCCCGCAGCGCGTCCTCGTCGACGTACACGGCGTCGAGGGTGACGACGGCCCGGCGATCACGGGCGTACAGGCGCGGATGGTCGGCCACGTAGACGACCATGAGCAGCAGCGCGGCGAGCGCGGCGGTCACTCCGAGGCCGAGTGCGCGCAGCCCGCACAGCAGCCCGAGGACCAGCGTCACGAAGTAGTACGCCACTTCCTGGTGCCGCAGCGCGTCGGAGCGCAGCCGCACGATCGACAACACCCCGAACAGGCCGAATCCCAGGGCGAGCCCGCCGCCCTTACCGACCTCGCCGAGCGCGGCGACGACCGCGAACAGGGCGACGTTCAGCGCGAGATACGCGGGCACGAGCTCGCGCCTGCGATGCCGCGGATAGAAGATGCCGAAGGTCAACAGGGTCACGGCGAGCAGATCGAGGCCGAGATGGGCGCCGAGCTCCGCCACAGGTGGGAGGTTGTCCATGGCCCCGACGCTACGAACGGCCGGGTTAACGCCGCGCTTGGTGACAGTTAACGATCCGCGTCAACGTACGTGGACGGGCGGAACCGTTGGGCCCGCGGGGCCCCTCTCTGTCGTATGTCCGGACTAGTCTCATTTCGTTGCACACATACCGGGGGAGGGTGGGCGACATGGAGGGTATGCACGACAAGGGGATGCGGAACATCGGCCCGTACCGGCTGCTCGGCCGGCTCGGCGCGGGCGGTATGGGCGAGGTGTATCTGGCCCGCTCGGAGCGGGGTCGCACGGTCGCCGTGAAGGTCGTACGCGAAGAGCTCGCCGAGCAGGAGGAGTTCAGGAACCGGTTCCGGCAGGAAGTGGCGGCCGCCCGGCGGGTCGGCGGCGCGTGGACGGCTCCGGTGCTCGACGCGGACACGGACGCGGACATCCCCTGGGTGGCGACCGGGTACGTGGCGGGCCCCAGCCTCCAGCAGGTCGTCTCGCACGACTACGGCGCGCTGCCCGAGCGTTCGGTGCGCATCCTCGCCGGTGGCCTCGCGCACGCGCTCAAGGACATCCACGCGGCGGGCATCGTCCACCGCGACCTCAAGCCCTCGAACGTGCTGATCACCATCGACGGCCCGCGCGTCATCGACTTCGGCATAGCGCGCGCACTGGAGACCGTGACCGACGGCGGGCTCACCCGCACCGGGGCCCTCGTCGGATCCCCCGGTTTCATGGCACCCGAGCAGGTGCGCGGCGACCGGATCACCCCGGCGTGCGACGTGTTCTGCCTGGGGTCTGTACTCGCGTACGCGGCGTCGGGACAGCTGCCGTTCCGGACGGGCAACAGCGGAGCGCACGCCCTGATGTACCGCATCGCGGAGGAGCCGCCCGAGCTGGCGGAGCTGCCCGAGGGCCTCCAGGACCTCGTCCGCGACTGTCTGCACAAGCAGCCCGGCGACCGTCCCACGCTCGACGAGATCCTGGAACTCACCGGCGTCGACGACACATTGGAGGACGGCGGCCGCACCCGCGACCCATGGCTGCCGGGCGCCCTGGTCGCCCAACTCGGGCGGCACGCCGTGCAGTTGCTCGACACGGAGAACCCGGAGCACACGGCCCGGACCCCGGCGCCACCACCGCCCGGCACACCCGACGCCGCCTCGCTGAACCACCTGCCGACCGTGATCTCACACGAAGCCCCGGCACCCCCGCCACCCGCACCCGCACCCGCACCGCAGTACGGCTATCCGCACCCTTCGCAGCCTCAACCGCCCGGCGGTTGGGGCCAGACCCCGCCCTACGGCCCGCCGCCTCCCGGCCCTCCGCGCCGCGACCGTTCCACCCCGGTCCTCATCGTGGTCGCGCTGATCGTGGCGCTCGGCGCGGGCGGTTCGGTGTACGCCTTGATGAACGGCAAGGACAAGCCGTCCGGTCGGTCGGACGACAAGGTTGCCGCCTCGTCCACGACCTCCGCCCCGGCCTCCCCCGTCGCGTCCGCCCCGAGTTCCCCGAGTTCCCCGAGCCCGGAGTCGTCCTCGCAGTCCGCCGCGGGTGACATACCGACCACTTTCCTCGGCACGTGGGAGGGCGCGATCGACAACGCCAACGGCCACCACCCGCGCAGCATCACGCTCCAGCAGGGCGCACCCGGCGACACGGTCTTCTCCCTGACGGCGGACGGCTACCAGAAGGACGGCTCCCCCTACCACTGCGTGTTCCAGGGCCACTTGGAGTCCGCGACGTCCTCCACGATCCGGATCGGCCCCACCGACCCGACGACCGCCCAGCCGAGCGGCGCCTGCGCGCCGGGCGAACCGAGCACGATCACCCTCACGGCGAGCGGCGGACTGAAGCGCGCCATGTCGGGGGGCGAGGCGCCGGTCACGTACGACAGGTCGGGCTGAGAGCAGGGGCGGGGGTGGATTTGCCGGTGTTCACCCCTGGGAGTGAAGGGCGGCACAGAGCAGCCGGGCGTGCACAAAACGATCGCCACAGCCGGATGGCTCGTGACGCCAACTCAGCGGCCACGTCGCCCCGTTGATCGCCGGAATCGGCACGTACGCGATGCGTCCCGGCCCCGCCGCGAGCGTCGTGACACCCGCGGGCCACGCCTTGTACGCCGTGCTGCCGACCGACACCAGGAAGTACACGGGCCGGGCCCCGTTCGCCTGCTCGACGACCGGCCCAGGGTCGCCCCCGGTCATCCCGGCCAGCCGGTCGGCGACGCGCCGCCCCTGGTCGCCGTCCACGCGCACGGCGTCGAATTGGACGCCGGCCATCCGGAGTTGAAATCCGGTATGTGGGATCCACACATGTGGTGCGGCCCCACAATTCTGCTCACTTTGCGTGTTCACGGTTTGAGTAAATCCGCTGGTGGCTACCGTTCACCATGACTCTGCGTCGACCATTGGGAATGGTCGCGTAGGGACACCGGCCGGTTGAGTCCGGTTGGGTTCGGTTGAGTTCACATCTGCTCCGGGGGTGACCGCAATGGCGCGGGCCGAGAACAAGGACGAGGCGGGGGGCGTGGCGCATCTCGTCGCCTCGCTGACGAAGGCGTTGCGCAAGCAACAGGGGCTGACCCAGGTGCAGCTGGCTGACGCCATCGGCTTCACGGCGTCGGCCATCAGCGGAGTCGAGACCTGTGCGCAACCCGCGAGCGACGCGATGCTCGTGGCGCTGGAGCCGGTGATCGGGGCGGGGCTCGGGGTTTTCGAGGACGCGCGCAAGTACGTGCTGATGGAGAAGTACCCGCGCCGGTTCAAGAAGTTCTCGCTGATGGAGGCGGCGGCGGTGACCATCTCCTCGTACGAGACGCTCGTGGTCGACGGGCTGTTCCAGACGGAGGAGTATGCGGATGCGCTGATCGGCGGTAGCTTTCCGGCGCCGAGCGAGCAGAAGCAGCGGGAACTCGTGGAGGCGCGGCTCGCCCGTCGCCAGCTGTTCGACCGTGACCCCGCCGCGATGATCGAGCTGATTCTCGAAGAGTCCGTGCTGCGGCGGCCGTTCGGAAGCTGGGAGGTACTTCGGGGGCAATTGCTCTCCCTCGCCGAGGACGCGCGGAGGGAGAATGTGACCGTGCAGGTGCTGCCCATGGAGCGCGGGCTGCGCGGCTCGTACGCAGGCGAGCGCGGCCCGATGAAGCTCGTCGAGACCAAGGAGCACCAGCGCGTCGTCTACCTGGAGATCGAGGACCAGTCGCTCCTGATCAGCGATCCGGTAGACGTGGCTCAACTCGCCCACCGCTATGCGAAGATCCGTTCGCAGGCCCTGAGTCCCGACGATTCCCTGGGCCTCATCGAGCGCCTGGCAGGAGAAGACCGATGACGCACCCCGACACCGCGACCCTGCGGTGGTTCAAGTCCAGCTACAGCGACGACGGCGGCGGGCAGTGCCTCGAAGTCGCCTACGCCTGGCGCAAGTCGACGTACAGCGACGGCGGCGGCGGTAACTGCGTCGAGGTCGCCGGATGCCCTCACGCTGTGCACGTTCGTGATTCCAAGGACTCCGGGCTGCCCCACGTGGTCGTGGCCGGTGGGGTCTGGGAGCGGTTCGTGGCGTGGGCGCGGTGACGCGGTTCGCCCCGCCCAGACACACCCCCACTCAGAAAAATGTCGCACTGACACGCGCCCCTGCGACATTTTTCTGACCTCACACCTTCGGGCGGCCCGATCGGTATCCGGCCCGCGCCTGCCGCCTGGCGCGCGAGGCTGCTCGCCATGCTGCCGAACCAGGATCGACGCCGGGCGGGCCCGCCCAGTGCCACCGCTGTCTACCGTGCCGTCATCGAGGTCATGGGTGACACCGGCCCCCGCCATGTGACTCGCGTGAGGGTCGCGGAACTCGCCCTCACCGACCGCCAGTTCCTGCGCAGGACCTGGCCCAATGCCGACACTCTGAGCCGCTTGTCCGCAGAGGTGGAGCTGGAACACGTACTGAACGGCGTGGGGGCCCGCATGGGGTACAAGGGCCCACCTGATCCGGTGTGCCGTCTCGCGGCCACCCTGCCGTTCGCCCTCGGGCAGGCTCCGCCGGGGGACGGTGTTCAGGACCGCATCGATGAACGCGCTCGGACCGTCGCACACCTCTGCCTGACCGGTGTCGCGGAGTGCGGCTGCGGGCGCCCGGACGCGCCGGTGCCCCGGCCCGCCGAAGCGGACCGGGGCACCGGTGGAGCGACGAGTCCGCCGCTTACAGGAACGAGTTGACCTGGATCGTCTCGTCGCGGCCGGGGCCGACGCCGATCGCCGAGATCGGGGCGCCGGACATCTCCTCCAACGCCTTGACGTACGCCTGCGCGTTCTTGGGGAGGTCCGCGAAGGTCTTCGCCTTCGTGATGTCCTCCGACCAGCCCGGCAGGTACTCGTAGACCGGCTTCGCGTGGTGGAAGTCGGTCTGGGAGTACGGGAGTTCCTCGACGCGCTTGCCGTCGATCTCGTACGCGACGCAGACCGGGATCTGCTCCCAGCCGGTGAGCACGTCGAGCTTCGTCAGGAAGAAGTCGGTGAGGCCGTTGACGCGCGTCGCGTAGCGGGCGATCACCGCGTCGAACCAGCCGCAGCGACGGTCACGGCCGGTGGTGACACCGCGCTCGCCACCGATGCGGCGCAGGTCCTCGCCGTCCTGGTCGAAGAGCTCCGTCGGGAACGGGCCCGCGCCGACCCGGGTCGTGTAGGCCTTGAGGATGCCGATGACGCGGCTGATCTTCGTCGGGCCGACGCCCGCACCCGTGCAGGCGCCGCCCGCGGTCGGGTTCGACGAGGTCACGAAGGGGTACGTGCCGTGGTCGATGTCCAGGAGCGTGCCCTGGCCGCCCTCGAACAGGACGACCTTCTCCTCGTCGAGGGCGTCGTTGATCACCAGGGTGGTGTCGGCGACGTAGCCCTTGATCTTGTCGGCGTAGCCGAGCAGCTCCTCGACGACCTGCTGCGCCTCGATGGCGCGGCGGTTGTAGAGCTTGGTGAGGAGCTGGTTCTTGACCTCGAGAGCCGCCTCGACCTTCTGGGTCAGGATCGACTCGTCGTAGAGGTCCTGGACGCGGATGCCGACACGGTTGATCTTGTCCGCGTAGGTCGGGCCGATACCGCGGCCGGTCGTGCCGATCTTCCGCTTCCCGAGGAAGCGTTCCGTCACCTTGTCGACCGTGACGTTGTACGGCGTGATGATGTGCGCGTTACCGCTGAGCAGGAGCTTCGACGTGTCGACGCCGCGCTCGTTCAGACCGCTCAGCTCGGAGAGCAGGACCGACGGGTCGACGACGACACCGTTTCCAATGACCGGCGTGCACTCCGGCGAGAGGATTCCGGAAGGGAGGAGATGCAGCGCGTACTTCTGGTCGCCTACGACAACCGTGTGGCCGGCGTTGTTGCCGCCCTGGTAGCGCACTACATAGTCCACGGATCCACCGAGCAGGTCGGTGGCCTTTCCCTTGCCTTCGTCACCCCACTGAGCACCGAGCAGCACAAGTGCGGGCACAGGCGTACACCCCTTCCGGGCGGGGCATGTCCAAGGTCAGGGGCCGTGGCCGCTCCTTTGCGGCGTGCCTTCGTAAGCCTTGGGGTGCCCCGGAATAGACCAAGCCCCTGGCGCAATAGCGCAAGGGGCTCTTGCACAAAGATGCTACCCGAGGAAGCGAGGCAAGGCCGAGGTGGCGGCTTTGGATCATCCATCTGACCGTGCGGACGACGCGCGCGGGAAGCTGTCGCGGCAGCTTCTGGTGATCGTCGATCCGCTCGCGATGCGTGCCGACGGGGAGTCCGTGCGCATCGCCAGGGACGTGTTGTGTGCGGGTTCGACGGCGAAGGTGTGTCTGCCGCAAAGCCCCGCGGAATTCGCGAAAGCGCTGGCCAAGCGGGGTGCGAGACGGCCCGTCGTGGTCGGCGACGACCGGGCGCTGCTGCGCGCGGTGTCGCTGCTGCACCGGGAGCGGGAGCTGGCGGGGGTGGTGTTCTCGATGGTGCCGGTGGGGGCGGCGGTGTCGCTCGCGCACTCGCTCGGGGTGCCCGCGGGGACGGTGGCGGCGGCGCGGGCCGCGCTCGACGGGGCGCCGCGGCGGCTCGACCTGCTCGTGGACGACAGTGACGGGGTGGTGCTCGGGGACCTGCGGATCCCGCCGGTTTCCGCCGGGGACGAACCGGAAGGTACCGGGCCGCCCTGGCTGCGCACCTGCCGGTCGCTGGTGCGCGGCCTCGCGGTGCGGCCCGCCCGTTCCGCCGATCCGGATGCCGGGCCGCCCGCGCGGCTGCGGGTCGAGGCGGACGGGGTGACGCTCGTGGATCTGGATCAGCCGGTGGTGGGCGTCTCGGTGGGGCCCGCCACCGGTACCGGTCTTGCCCGGGTGGAGGTGCGGGGCGCTGCCGCGGAGGGGGTGGTGACCGCGCGGGCCAGGACGGTCACTGTGACCGGGAGTGACTTTCGGTATCGGGCGGATCAGGTGACGATCGGGGGGCCGGTGCGGAGGCGGACGTGGTCCGTGCGGGTGGGGGCGTGGCGGTTGGCGCTTCCGTAGAGCGGCACCGGGGCTGAGGTCGCGGGGCTCTGCCCCGGACCCCGCGCCTCAATCGCCGGCGGGGCTTGAAATGGCTCAGTCGCCGGCGGGGCTTGAAAGGCCCAGCGTTTTGCGGTGGGCGCGCCAGCGTTCCATCAGGCCTGCCAGTTCGGCCTGGACGAATTCGAAGAAGGCGAGGGTTTCGGCGATGCGGCGGCCCGCGGGGGTGTCCGCGCCCAGGCTCTCGACGCCCTCGCGCAGGGCGTCCTCCCAGCGCTTCATGACGCTGTCGCGGCTGCCCAGCGCCTCGTACCACTGGTTGCTGTGCACCCGGAACAGATCGCGTCGCGTGCCGGGATCGCGTTCACGCGTGACCATGTGCTGCTGGGTCAGATAGCGCACCGCCCCGGACACCGCGGCCGGGCTGACCTGGAGCTGCTTGCCGAGTTCCGCGGAGGTGAGGGCGCCGGAGTCGGAGGCGAGGAGGGCCGCGAAGACGCGAGCGGGCATCCGCGTCATGCCCGCGTCGAGCAGCTGGGCGGCGAAGCGCTCGACGAACCTGGAGCGGGCCTCCTCGACCGCCCGTGCCTGCGTCTCGTCCATGCCCTGCGCGCTCATGTCCCGATCCTCTCCCCTTGCCCGGTCTGCTTGCCTGGTCTGCGACGCCAGTTTATACGTTTCCTTAACTTCACAACTTTGTGAAGTGCGCGTAACTTCAGAATCATGACGAAGGCAATCACGGTCTCCGGACTGCACAAGTCGTTCGGCAGGACCCACGCGCTCGACGGCCTCGACCTGGATGTCGAGGCCGGAGAAGTGCACGGCTTCCTCGGCCCGAACGGAGCGGGGAAGTCCACCGCCATCCGCGTCCTGCTCGGCCTGCTGCGCGCCGACTCCGGCGCCGTCCAGCTGCTCGGCCGCGACCCCTGGGCCGACGCCGTGGAGCTGCACCGCAAGGTCGCGTACGTACCCGGTGATGTGACGCTGTGGCGCAACCTCAGCGGTGGCGAGGTCATCGACCTCTACGGGCGGCTGCGCGGCGGGCTCGACAGGAAGCGCAAGGCCGAGCTCATCGAGCGCTTCGAACTCGACCCGACCAAAAAGGGCCGCACGTACTCCAAGGGCAACCGGCAGAAGGTCGCGCTGGTGGCCGCCTTCGCCGCCACCGACATCGACGTGCTGATTCTCGACGAGCCGACCTCCGGGCTCGACCCGTTGATGGAGGACGTCTTCCAGGCCTGCGTCGAGGAGGCCGCGCGCGAGCACGGGCGGACGGTGCTGCTGTCCTCGCACATCCTCAGCGAGGTCGAGGAGCTCTGCGACCGGGTGAGCATCATCAGGAAGGGCGTGACCGTGGAGAGCGGTTCGCTGGCAGAGCTGCGGCATCTGACCCGTACCAGCGTGACCGCCGAACTCGCGGGCGCACCCAACGGGTTGGGGGTCCTTCCCGGCGTGCACGACCTCGACGTTCAGGGCACGCGTGTGAAGTTGCAGGTCGACACCGACAAGCTCGACGCCGTCCTGCGCTCGCTCGCCGGGTCCGGCGTGCGCTCGCTGACCAGCACCCCGCCCACCCTGGAAGAGCTGTTCATGCGGCACTACCAGGAGGACGTACGTACCCCCGAGGCGGCGGTGGCGCGATGACCACCCTCGTGGGCGACGGGCGCTACGTGTCGCGGTCCGGCGGCGCGCGGCACCTCGCGGGTACCGGGGCGCTGCTCAGGCTCGCGCTGCGGCGCGACCGCGTGATGATGCCCGTATGGATCGCCGTCACCGCCATGATGGTCGTGTCGATGCCGAACACGCTGAAGAGCGTGTGGCCGACGGTCGCCGAGCGGGCCGACATCGCGGCGTCCATGAACACCAACAGCTCGATGCGCGCCATGTACGGGCCGGTCTTCGGGGACTCGCTCGGCGCGCTCACGGCCTGGCGCGGGGGCACGTTCGCCGCGGTCTTCGCCGCGATCATGAGCCTGCTCGTCGTCGTACGGCACACCCGTGACGAGGAGGAGAGCGGGCGGCAGGAGCTGGTGTCCTCGGCGATGGTGGGGCGGCGCGCGCCGCTGACCGCCGCGCTGCTCGCGGCCCTCGTGGCCAACGGTGTGCTCGCGCTGATCGTCGCCGGTGGACTCGCCTCCCAGGGTGGCTCGGGGGCCCTCGCCCTCGGGCTCGCGATCGGCGGTTGCGGGATGGTGTTCGCGACAATGGCGGCGATCGTCGCCCAGTTCACCGAGAGCGCGCGGCTCGCGCGCGGCGCCACCTCCGCGGTGCTCGGTGTGGCCTTCGTGCTGCGCGCGGCGGGCGACTCCGGGACGAGCGACGGTTCGTCCCCGCTGACCTGGATCTCGCCGATCGGCTGGGTCGAGAACGTCCGCGCGTTCGCCGACGAGCGGTGGTGGGTGCTCGGGCTGCTGCTCGCGGCCGTCCTGGTCCAGGGCGCGGTGGGTTACGAGCTGGCCGGGCGGCGGGACATCGGCATGAGCTTCCTGCCGACCCGGCCGGGGCCCGCCGACGGGCGCCTCGGCACTGCGGGTGCGCTGGCCTGGCGGTTGCAGCGGGGCAGTGTGGCCGGCTGGTCGATCGGGTTCCTCGCGGCGGGTGTCGTCTTCGGCGGGATGACCGAGGGGGCGGCCGATCTGGTCGGCGACAGCGCGAACACCAAGGAGATCATCGAGCGGATGGGCGGTCAGTCCGGCATTACCGACGCCTTCCTCGCCACGATGGTCGGCATGCTCGGCATGGTCGCCGCGCTCTACATCGTGCAGGCCGTGCTCCGGCTGAGCGGCGAGGAGACCTCGCAGCGGGCCGAACCGGTCCTCGCGAACGCGGTGGGCCGGATCGCCTGGGCCGGCGGCCACCTGGTGATCGCCTTCGCGGGCGCGGCGTTGATCATGCTACTCGGCGGGGTCGGGCTCGCGGTCGGCTACGGGCAGGAGTTCGGCGCGGTCGTCGGCGCCTGCCTGGTCCAGCTCGCCGCGATCTGGACGCTCGGCGGGGTGGCCGTGCTGCTGTACGGGGTGTGGCCACGGGCGGCCGCCGCCGCGTGGGCGGCGGCGGGAGCGGCACTGCTCATCGGCTGGATCGGCCCGGCGCTCGAGCTGCCGCAGGCGGTCGTGGACATCTCGCCGTTCGGGCATCTGCCGAAGCTGCCGGGCGGGGACATGACGTGGGGTCCGGTGATCGTGGAGGTGCTGCTCGCGGCGGTGTTCGTGGGCGTCGGCCTGGTCGGTCTGCGGCGGCGCGACATGGCCGGCTGACGGCGACGTCACAGCTCCACGGGGAGCCCCTCCAACCCCCGGATCACGAAGTTCGGCCTGCGCCGCGGCTCCGACGCGAGCCGCAGCGTCGGCGCCTGTGTCAGCAACGCCCGCATGGACGCGGCGAGTTC
>NZ_JBEOVM010000134.1:11613-15884 GCF_040295505.1 Streptomyces sp. NPDC002790
CCGAGCATTTCGGCGATGACGGCCACCGGGAGCGGTTCGGCGACCGCCGTGAGCAGGTCGCCGCCGCCATCGGCCACCAGAGCGGAGACGAGTTCGCCCGCCAACTTCTCTACGTAGGGCTGGAGTTGGCGCACGGTGCCCGGGGTGAACGCCTTCGACACCAGGCGGCGGATGCGGGTGTGGTCCGGAGGCTCCAGGTCGAGCATGCCGTGGTCGTTGAGGGTGTGGAACGGCTCGTGCTCGGGCGGTGGGGCCGTGCGGCCGAACTCCTCGTGGGCGTACCGGTGTTGGTAGGTGCGGCCGAGGCGGCGGTCGCGCAGCAGCGCCGAGACGTCGGCGTGGTGCGGGATCAGGTACTGCTTCGAGGGCTCGAACCAGTGCACCCGGCCGGCCTCGCGCAGGTCCGCGTAGGCGGGATACGGGTCGGCGACGAAGGCCGGGGACCACGGGGCGAACTTCTCCACGAACGCGTCCATGCCCGGACGCTAACCCCGCTCACCCCGGCGTGACCAGACGTGCCTCGTACGCGAACACCGCCGCCTGCGTCCGGTCACGCAGCCCCAGCTTCACCAGGATCCGGCTCACATGCGTCTTGATCGTCGACTCGGCGACCACGAGCCGCTCGGCGATCTCGATGTTCGACAGACCCTGCGCGATCAGGACGAGCACCTCCGTCTCGCGCTCGGTCAGCTCCCCGAACGCGCCCGCCTGCCGACCCGCCGTGATGCCCGGCGTCTCGGACAACTTGGCGAACTCGGTGATCAGGCGGCGGGTCACGGTCGGCGCGAGGAGGGCCTCGCCGCTCGCCACCACCCGTACGCCGTCGGCGAGTTCGCGCGCGGAGGCGTCCTTGAGGAGGAAGCCGGAGGCCCCGGCCCGCAGCGCCTGGTACACGTACTCGTCCAGGTCGAAGGTGGTCAGGACGAGCACCTTCGTGCCCTCGTCCGCCGCGACGATCTCGCGGGTCGCCTCGATGCCGTTCAGCTCCGGCATCCGGATGTCCATCAGGACGACGTCGGGGTGGAGCTCGCGGACCTTGGCGATCGCCTCCACGCCGTTGACCGCCTCGCCGACGACCTCGAAGTCCGGCATGGCGTTCAGGAGAACCGAGAAGCCCTCGCGGACCATCATCTGGTCGTCGGCGACCAGCACCCTGATCACGCCTCGTCCTCCGTCCCGGTGGCCGCGGCGCGGGCGACGGGGAGGAAGACCGCCACCTCGTACCCGCCGTCGGCCGTCCCGTCCGCCGTCATCTCGCCGTCGAGCATGGAGACACGTTCGCGCATCCCGGTGAGACCGTGGCCCGCGCCGGTGACGGAGGGCGGGCGAAGCCCTCGTTCAGGGGTGGTGGCCGGGCGGCGGGCGGGATTGACCAACCCGGTCGACGGACCGTTGACGATCCTGAGGCCGAGGCCCCCGAGGACGTACGCCACCTCGACCGCGGCCTGCGAGCCCGGGGCGTGCCGCAGCGCGTTGCTCAACGCCTCCTGCACGATCCGGTACGCCGACAGCTCGACGCCCTGCGGGAGTTCACGGGCCGCGCCCGTCACCGTCCGCGTCACGGTCAGGCCCGCCTCCCGCACGTTCTCCAGGAGCCTGTCCAGGTCGGCGAGGGTGGGCTGCGGGGCGTCGGGCGCCTCGTAGTCCGCGGCCCGTACGACACCGAGGACGCGGCGCAGCTCGGTGAGGGCCGACACCGCGTTCTCCCGGATCGTGACGAACGCCTGCTCCAGCTCGGGCGGCGGGTTCTCGACCCGGTAGGGCGCGGCCTCCGCCTGGATGGCGACGACCGACATGTGGTGCGCCACCACGTCGTGCAGCTCGCGCGCGATGTTCGTGCGCTCCTCCAGGAGCGTGCGCCGGTCCCGCTCGACGGCGGTGACCGTACGCTCCTGGACGACCTGGAGGCGCGCGGTGCGGTTGACGTGGACGAGCGCGACGATCCCGACCCCGATGCCGGACAGCACCATCATCGGGACGGCGATGCCGGAGTTCACGTCGCCGAAGACCGCCGCGGAGAGCAGCGAGTACAGCGTGGACAGGACCCACATCCAGGCTGCCGTACGCGGTCGGGTGCGCGCCGCGACCACCATCATCACGACCGTGTGGCCCATGATGCTGCCGCCCGACCACGGGTAGAGGCCGTCGCCCGTCGCCCACACCAGGAGCGGGGCGGCCGCCAGCGAGAGCCACCAGGCGAGGATCGGGCGGAGCAGGGTGAGCGCCACCGGGACCGACGCCATCAGCCCGGCGACGAGGGCGAAGAAGCTGTCGTCGAGGGCGCCGTAGCTCGCCATGCCCGTGATCAGCGTGAGCCCGGCAAGGCCGAGCACGACGGCGTGCGGCAGGAGCCCCAGGTGCCTACGGAAGCGCTCGGGGAACTGCCGGGCCCACGGCCCGTCCGTGCCCACCCGGGGCAGCGGCCGGTAGGTGAGCACCCCCCGGAACAGGTCCTCGCGCAGCCCCCGCAGCGCCGACTTGGCGAGATTTATCTCAGGGCTGTGCTCGCGCGGGCCCTGCATGGTGGTCGTGTCGGTCATGGCACTCACGGTAGGTCGCGGCAACGCCGGCCCGCGTCCGTACGGAGGAGGGTTCGGGGGCGTCCGTCCCAAGGACTAGTAGTCCCCGGGGCCGTGGTCACCAGGCGAGTTGGGCGATCTCCTCCGCGACCACCGCGCAGGCGTCCGCCGCCGGGTCGATCGGCGGGAAGTGGCCGACCCCCTCCAGGAACGTGGCGCCCACGACCTCGCCGGCCTTCGCCGCCGCGTCCGCGTACGCCTCGGCCAGCTCGAACGGCACGGTGGTGTCCGAACGCCCCTGGACCACGGTCGTCGCGACGCCGGTCGGCAGCAGTTCCACGGGGTCCGCGTACGGACGGCGCTCGTCGAACAACTGCCGCACACCGCCCAGGAGTTGGACGCACGCACCGTCGCAGACGCCCAGTTCCTCGGCGAGCACGAAGCCCACGAGCGGGGCGATGGCGACGACGCCGCGCAGCGCCGCGGAGTTCGGGGTGCGCCAGGGCGCGCCCTCCGGCAGCACGTGCCGGGCGCCCGCCCACAGTGCGAGCTGACCGCCCGCCGAGTGGCCGGTGACGATGGTGCGGCGCGGGTCCGCCGACGGCAGGTGTTCGGCGGCGAGCGCGGGCATCGCGTCGAGCGCGGTCGCCACGTCGTCGAAGGTCTCCGGCCAGCGCCCGGCGACGGGGCCCTCGGCGCCCTGATGCGGCACCGTGCTCCCCCGCCGGTACTCGACGTTGGCCACGGCGAACCCGCGCCGTGCGAGGAAGTCGCAGAACGGGGTCAGGTACTGCCGGTCGTACGGCGCCCGCCACGCACCGCCGTGCAGGACCACGACGAGCGGGGCCGCGGTCGCGCCGTCTCTCGGGGCGTAGAAGTCGACGATCTGATCCGGGTGATCGCCGTACGCGGCGCTGACGTCCGGCGGCACGGCAGGATGCGAGAAGGCCGACGCCTCCTCCGCCTCCTCGCGGGCGGCGCCGGACTGGTCGGGGTCTGGCATGCTCCAACCTCTCGACATCGTGCGGAACTTGACGGATACGCGAACGACCCGGCGGGCAGCCGATGATTCACGGTATGCGGACGCTACCAGGCCCGTGACGTGCGTCAACACGTACAGTGACCGCACAAACGGTTCCTTCGTACCGTTACCCTGTCGGTCATGACCGGTAACCCGACCGAAGCGCACGAACCCGGCACGCTCCGTCCCGGCGGGCGCACGGCCCGTGTCCGCGCGGCGGTGCTCGACGCGGCGGGCGACGTCCTCGCCGAGCACGGCTTCGACCGGCTCGACCTGGGTGACATCGCACGGCGCGCGGACGTCGGCAAGACGACCGTGTACCGGCGGTGGGGCTCGCCCACGGGACTCGTCGCCGACCTCCTCGACCAGATGGCCCAGGAGTCGCTGCCGCGCACCGAGACGGGCAGCCTGCACGGCGACCTGACCGCCAACGCACGCCTCGTGCAACGTACGTTGGCGGATCCCCGGCAGGGTCGGCTGTTCCACGCGGTGATCGCGGCGGCCGCCTGTGACCCGCGCACGGCGTCGGCGCTCGCCCGCTTCTACGAGGTCCGGGTGGCGGAGTGGGCGCCGTGCGTTCAACACGCCGTGGAGCGGGGTGAGTTGCCGCGGGGCACGGATCCGTCGGAGGTCGTCCGGGCGGTGTCCGCGCCGCTGTACTACCGGCTGTTGACGACCGGCGTCGCGCCCTGCGTCGCCGACGCGGAGCGGGCGGTCTCCGCCGTGGTGGC
>NZ_JBEOVM010000135.1:0-15884 GCF_040295505.1 Streptomyces sp. NPDC002790
CCCGTCCCCCGCGCCCCAAGCGCCGGGGGGGATTAAACGGCCGTTTTGTCCCGGGGGGGACCGGGGCGGAGCCCCGGCCTCTCAGACCGCTACCGAGTGTGGTGCCTTTTTCAGCTCCACCTCGCGGCGGCGCCTGCGCGCCAGGACCACCCGGCGTTCCGCCGCGGTGAGGCCGCCCCAGACGCCGTACGGCTCCGGCTGGAGCAGCGCGTGTTCGCGGCACTCGACCATGACCGGGCAGCGAGCACAGACCCGCTTCGCCGCCTGCTCGCGCGCGAGACGCGCGGCGGTCGGTTCCTTGGAAGGGGCGAAGAAGAGTCCCGCCTCGTCACGCCTGCACACCGCCTCCGTGTGCCATGGCGCGTCCTGATCCCTGCCCCTGACTGGCTCGCGCTGCTGCGGTACGGCGGTGACCTGCAGGGACTGATGCGGCGGGTGCAGCACGGTCTACTCCTGACGACGGCTGACGACGGCTATCGAGAGCGGGCGACGATGCAGCAAGCTCTACCCGCTGTGTCGACTCCTATGCACTGAGTTCCGAAGCACGGAACTTCCGGAGCGCATACGGGAGTTCACCGCCCAAATGCCGTCGGCCCCCGACCGTCAGCCGAGATGCTTGCGCAGGTGCTTCTCCAGGTTCTGGATGAGCTTGCCGCGCTTCGGCTTCGCCTCGATGTTCCCGAGGACCGCGAAGCCGTCGACGTACACAACGGGCGCCCCGGGCTCGCGCGCGTCCAGCGTGTCCACCTCGAAGTTGCCGAGGACGCCCGCGCCGCTGCCGCGCAGCGAGATGTTCTCGGGGACGCGGACCTCCACGTTGCCGAACACGGAGACCGCCTTGATGTACACCTGCGGGTATTCGAAGATCGCCTCGCTGAGGTCGATCTCCACGTTGCCGAAGATCGCGTACGCGTGCGTGCGGCGGCCCACCCGCCAACGGCCCTTGCGGGTCGTGGAGCTGAGGACCGCCACCAGGTTCTCGTCGGGCACCGCCGGGACCGTGCCGGGCGCAGGGCGGCTCGGGGCGGGGCCCGCGGCGGGCGCCGGGCGGGGCGGCGCGTGGGTGCCCGGCAGGTCGCGCACCAGCGGCTCCAGTTCGCCGACCGTCTTGGCGCGGTAGACCCCGTCGATCCGCTCGGCGTGCTCCTCCGCGTCGAGCCGGCCCTCCGCGAGTGCCTCGCGCAGGATGTCCGCGATCCGGTCGCGGTCGGCGTCGGACGCGCGCAGGTCGGTCGGCTCCGCCACGGGAGCACTGGGCGCGGGCGCGGGCTGCGAAGAGCGCTTTTGAAGGTCCACGACAGTAGAGTACCGAAACGCGATAGATCGCGACACCCCTCGCCGCGGACTCCCGCGCAGCCCCGTCGCGGGCCCCGAGCCAACTGAGCCTTACCTCACAGGCCCGGCCGCCCGACCAGGTTCTACGCTGGTTGGCGCTGCCAACGGATGCCAGCTGATGTCTGTCGAGTGAGGAAAAGGCGAGATGCCGGAGTTCGCGTACACCGATCTGCTCCCCCAGGGCGAGGACCCCACCACGTACCGGTTGGTGACATCGGAGGGTGTCTCCACCGCCGAGGGGCCCGACGGCCGTACGTTCCTGAAGGTCGAGCCGGACGCACTGCGCAAGCTCGCCGAAGAGGCCATCCACGACATCCAGCACTACCTCCGCCCGACTCACCTCGCGCAGCTGCGCCGCATCGTCGACGACCCCGAGGCGTCGGGCAACGACAAGTTCGTCGCGCTCGACCTGCTGAAGAACGCCAACATCGCGGCCGCGGGCGTGCTGCCCATGTGCCAGGACACCGGCACCGCCATCGTCATGGGCAAGCGCGGGCAGAATGTCCTCACCGAAGGTGAGGACGAGAAGTCGCTCTCCAAGGGCATTTACGACGCCTACCAGAACCTGAACCTGCGCTACTCGCAGATGGCCCCGCTGAACATGTGGGACGAGAAGAACACCGGCTCCAACCTCCCCGCGCAGATCGAGCTCTACGCGACGGACGGCGGCGCCTACAAGTTCCTCTTCATGGCCAAGGGGGGCGGCTCCGCCAACAAGTCGTTCCTGTACCAGGAGACGAAGGCCGTACTGAACGAGTCCTCCATGATGAAGTTCCTGGAGGAGAAGATCCGCTCCCTGGGGACGGCCGCCTGCCCGCCGTACCACCTCGCGATCGTCGTCGGCGGCACCTCCGCCGAGTACGCCCTGAAGACCGCCAAGTACGCCTCCGCGCACTACCTGGACGAGATCCCGGCCGAGGGTTCCGAGCTCGGGCACGGCTTCCGCGACAAGGAGCTCGAGGACAAGGTCTTCGAGCTGACGCAGAAGATCGGCATCGGCGCGCAGTTCGGCGGCAAGTACTTCTGCCACGACGTGCGCGTGGTGCGGCTGCCGCGGCACGGCGCCTCCTGCCCGGTCGCCATCGCCGTGTCCTGCTCCGCCGACCGCCAGGCCGTCGCGAAGATCACCGCCGAGGGCGTCTTCCTGGAGCAGCTGGAGACGGACCCGGCGCGCTTCCTGCCGGAGACGACCGACACTGAGTTGACTAGCGGCTCCGCCGCGGGCCTCTCCGAGGACGAGTCGAGCGACGTCGTGAAGATCGACCTCAACCAGCCGATGGACGCGATCCTCGCCGAGCTCGGCAAGCACCCGGTGAAGACCCGCCTCTCCCTGACGGGACCGCTCGTCGTCGCCCGCGACATCGCGCACGCCAAGATCAAGGAGCGCCTGGACGCCGGCGAGGAGATGCCGCAGTACCTGAAGGACCACCCCGTGTACTACGCGGGCCCGGCGAAGACCCCCGAGGGTTATGCGTCCGGTTCCTTCGGCCCGACCACGGCCGGCCGCATGGACTCCTACGTGGAGCAGTTCCAGGCCGCGGGCGGCTCCAAGGTCATGCTCGCCAAGGGCAACCGCTCCAAGCAGGTCACCGACGCGTGCGACGCGCACGGCGGCTTCTACCTCGGCTCGATCGGCGGCCCGGCGGCGCGGCTCGCGCAGGACTGCATCAAGAAGGTCGAGGTCGTCGAGTACGAGGAGCTCGGCATGGAGGCCGTCTGGAAGATCGAGGTCGAGGACTTCCCGGCGTTCGTCGTCGTCGACGACAAGGGCAACGACTTCTTCCAGAACCCGACGCCCGAGCCGACCTTCACGAGCATCCCGGTGCGCGGCCCCGGTCTCGCGTAGTCGCCACTCGTTGGTGGGGTTGTTCCCGGGATCAGGAACAACCCCACCGCCGTGTTCGCTGTACCTGGTATGAGCGACAACGCCGGCGAATACCGCATCGAGCACGACTCCATGGGCGAGGTCCGGGTCCCCGCCGCCGCGAAGTGGCGGGCCCAGACCCAGCGCGCCGTGGAGAACTTCCCCATCTCCGGGCAGCGCATCGAGCGCGCCCACATCGAGGCGCTGGCCCGGATCAAGGGCGCGGCGGCCACGGTGAACGCTGAGCTGGGGGTCATCGACAAGGACATCGCCGAGGCCGTCGCGGCAGCCGCCGCCGAGGTCGCCGAGGGCCACTGGGACGACGAGTTCCCGATCGACGTGTTCCAGACCGGTTCCGGTACGTCGTCGAACATGAACACCAACGAGGTGCTGGCCACGCTCGCCACCGAGCGCCTGGGCCGCGACGTGCACCCGAACGACCACGTGAACGCCTCGCAGTCGTCCAATGACGTCTTCCCGTCCTCCATCCACATCGCGGCGACGGCCGCCGTCACCCACGACCTGATCCCGGCGCTCGACCACCTGGCCGCCTCCCTGGAGCGGAAGTCCGCCGAGTTCTCCGACGTCGTGAAGTCGGGGCGTACGCACCTCATGGACGCGACGCCGGTGACTCTCGGCCAGGAGTTCGGCGGCTACGCGGCGCAGGTCCGCTACGGCGTGGAGCGGCTGACCGCCTCGCTCCCCCGCCTCGCCGAACTCCCCTTGGGCGGCACCGCGGTCGGCACGGGAATCAACACCCCGCCCGGCTTCTCGGCCGCCGTCATCGCCGAGGTCGCGCGCGCGACGGGGCTGCCGCTGACCGAGGCCCGCGACCACTTCGAGGCGCAGGGCGCGCGCGACGGGATCGTGGAGACGAGCGGCCAGTTGCGCACGATCGCCGTCGGCCTGACGAAGATCGCCAACGATCTGCGGTGGGCCGCCTCCGGGCCCCGTACGGGACTCGCGGAGATCAACCTCCCCGATCTGCAACCCGGTTCGTCGATCATGCCGGGCAAGGTGAATCCGGTCCTTCCCGAGGCGACGCTGATGGTCGCGGCCCAGGTCACCGGCAATGACGCGACGGTCGCGGCGGCCGGCGCCGCAGGCAACTTCGAGCTGAACGTGATGCTCCCGGTCATCGCCAAGAACGTCCTGGAGTCGATCCGGCTGCTCGCCAACGTCTCCCGGCTCCTGGCCGATCGCACCATCGACGGCATCACCGCAAACCGCGAGCGCGCCCGCGAGTACGCCGAGTCCTCCCCGTCCGTCGTCACGCCGCTCAACAAGTACATCGGCTACGAGGAGGCGGCCAAGGTCGCCAAGAAGTCCCTCGCCGAGCGGCGGACCATCCGGGAGGTCGTGCTCGACGGCGGCTACGTGGAGCGGGGCGACCTCACCGTGGAACAGCTCGACGAGGCGCTCGACGTCCTGCGGATGACGCACCCGTGAGCGCGGCCGTGACCACGCGTGGCCTGTTGGCGTAATCCTGATACGTACCGCGGCGTCGTATGCCGTTGGCACCTAATATCTGTTCATGACAGACGAGTACCGGATGACCGAGAGCGGAGGGCGCTGGGCGCCCGGTGAGCCGATCCTGTGGCGCTACCGCGCCAACGGGGGCGACGGCTTCCACATCTGCCGTCCGGTCACGGTCGTCCAGGACACCGACGAGCTGCTCGCCGTGTGGATGGCGCCCGGCACCGAGTGCGTGAAGCCGGTCATCGCCGACGGCACCCCGGTGCACCGCGAGCCGCTCGCCACCCGCTACACCAAGCCGCGCGCCCTGCGGCGCGACCGCTGGGCCGGCACGGGTGTGCTGAAACTGGCGCGGCCCGGCGATCCCTGGTCGGTGTGGCTGTTCTGGGAGCCGGGCTGGCGGTTCCGCAACTGGTACGTGAACCTGGAGGCGCCGCGCGTCCGTTGGGCCGCAGGCGTCGACTCGGAGGACCACTTCCTCGACCTGTCGGTGTACCCGGACGGCAGCTGGCGCTGGCACGACGAGGACGAGTTCGCGCAGGCGCAGGCCGTGGGCCTGATGAGCCCCGCACAGGCATCCGAGGTGCGCTCCGCGGGCCGCCGGGCGATCGAGACGATCGAGAACTGGCGGCGGCCGTTCCCCGACGGCTGGCAGCACTGGCGCCCGGACCCGGCGTGGCTGGTTCCCGCCCTGCCTGCTGACTGGGACCGTACGCCCGCGCACGTGTCCTCATGAGACCCTTGATGCGCCCCCAGGGGGTAAACGTAGGATCGTCCTCCGCAAGAGACCACCCGTCCGAATGTGCGGGTTCTACGGACAACTCTTGGCACGCACAACTGGTCTGACACGATGTCAACGAGGTCATCGAGGGGCGGCTGGACCGTGAACGTGGGCGAGACGACGCAGTGGGCGGGCCGTGACGAGACGGCCGCCGGGACCGCGAGCGGTGCTGTCCGCGGGTTCCCGGCGCGGTCGCCCGCACGGATTCCGTTCCCGGAGCACGCGTTCCGGGTATCCGGTCCCCTACGGGACACGCCGCAGGTCACCCGACAGACCCTGGCCCCAGCTGTTCCCCAACTGCCGGCGCACTGGCCAGTGACGCGGCGTGCAGCCCCGGACGGACGGAATCGACACGCGTGACGGAGTACCCCACCTCCCACGAAGGCCGCCACCACGGCACGGCGGCCCGCCCCGCCGACCCCCGCGGGGCCCTTCGGCACACCCCTGAGACCTCCACGCCGGGTTCCGGCGAGGCCTCCGCCCCGGGCTCGGGCGGCCTGCCGGAGCAGCCACGGCGCGCCGCCGGCTCCGCCGCGGACGCCGAGCACGCGCAGCCCGTGGCGCCCTCCCCCGAGCCGGTGCGCCCCGGCGCGCCCGAGGGCGAGGACCGCCGCACCGGACAGCCGCGCCCCGCCGGGCAGCCGGCGCCGATGCGGCGTGACGGCGACCGGCTCCGCTTCGTCGGCGCCGCGACCCGGCGGATCGCCCGCGGCCTGGACCTCGACGAGATCGTGATGGGCCTGTGCCGGGCGACCGTGCCCACGTTCTCCGACGCGATCCTCGTGTATCTGCGCGAGCCGCTGCCGGTGGGCGACGAGCGGCCGACGGGACCCATGGTGCTGCGCCTGCGCCGCACCGACCGCATCCCGGACTCCACCGACACCGCCTCCGCATCCGCCACCGACCCGGACACCGACGGCGCGGGGCTCACGGTCCCACTCACGCCCCAGCTCGAACTGACGGCGGGCTGCGCCGACTTGTGCGAGGTGCGCTCCGGTGGCGCGCTCGCAGAGGTGCTGCGCGGCGTCCGCCCGGTGTTCGCCGACTCGCCCGCCGCGCTCGCCGCGCTGCCCGAACTCCTCGGCTCGGAGCGGGCGTTGCCGAGCGGCCAGCGGGCGATCCTGGCCCCGCTGCGCGGCCGACGCCGGGTGATCGGGGCCGCAGTGTTCCTGCGCCGCCCCGACCGGCTCGCGTTCGACGCCGACGACCTGCTGGTGGCGGGGCAGTTGGCGACGCACAGCGCGCTCGGCATCGACAAAGCGGTGCTGTACGGGCGCGAGGCGTACATCGCGGACGAGTTGCAGCGCACGATGCTGCCGGAGACGCTGCCGAACCCGACCGGCGTGCGGCTCGCCTCGCGCTACCTGCCGGCGGCGGAGACGGCGCGGGTCGGCGGCGACTGGTACGACGCGATCCCGCTGCCGGGCAGCCGCGTCGCGCTGGTCGTGGGCGACGTCATGGGCCACTCGATGACATCGGCCGCCATCATGGGCCAGCTCCGGACGACCGCGCAGACCCTCGCCGGACTCGACCTGCCCCCGCAGGAGGTCCTGCACCACCTCGACGAGCAGGCCCAGCGGCTCGGCAGCGACCGCATGGCGACGTGCATGTACGCCGTGTACGACCCGGTCGCGCACCGCATCACCATCGCCAACGCCGGGCATCCGCCGCCCGTCCTGCTGCACCTCGGCGGGCGCTCCGAGGTGCTCCGGGTGCCGCCGGGCGCGCCGATCGGCGTCGGCGGGGTCGACTTCGAGGCGGTCGAGCTGGACGCCCCGGCGGGCGCGACGCTGCTCCTCTACACGGACGGGCTCGTCGAATCGCGGCTGCGGGACGTGTGGACCGGGATAGAGCAGCTGCGCGAACGGCTCGCCGCCACCGCGCAGCTGACAGGACCCGACCATCCGCCGCCCCTCGAGGCGCTGTGCGACGAGGTCCTCGACATGCTCGGCCCCGGCGACCGGGACGACGACATCGCGCTGCTGGCCGCCCGGTTCGACGGGATCGCGCCCAGCGACGTCGCGTACTGGACCCTGGAACCGGAGGACGCCGCACCGGGCCGCGCCCGCAGGCTCGCCCGCAGCGCCCTGGAGCGCTGGGGCCTGGAGGACCTCAACGACTCCGTCGAACTCCTGGTGAGCGAGGTCGTGACGAACGCGGTGCGGTACGCCACCCGTCCGGTGACCCTGCGCCTGCTGCGGACCGACGTGGTGCGCTGCGAAGTGGGCGACGACGTACCGCAGTTGCCACGCCTTCGGCAGGCACGGGCGACGGACGAGGGCGGTCGTGGGCTCTACCTGGTGAACCGGCTGGCCCGAAGGTGGGGTGCGACGCGCCTGTCCACCGGCAAGGTCGTCTGGTTCGAGCTTCCGGTGCCGTAAATATGTGGCCATGTGCCACTACTGCGGTTGCCGTGAGATCCCTCTCATCAAGGAGTTCATCGCCGAGCACGAGCGCGTCACCGACGCCGCCGGTGGCGCGCTGCGGGCCCTTGAGCGCGGCGACGTGGCGGCGGCGCGGAAGCTCGTCGACGCGATGGCGAAGGAGCTCGCCTCGCATTGGAGGGGCGAGGAGGACGGCCTGTTCGCGGTGATGCGGGACGATCCGGAGTACGCCGGTTACATCGACGCCCTGGTGGCCGAACACCGCGAACTCGGCGCCCTGCTGCCCACCCTCGACCTCACGGACCCCGGCGACGTACAGCGCCTGAAGGCCGAGACGGACGAGCTGCACCGGCACATCGCCAAGGAGGAGGACGGCCTCTTCCCGGCGTCGCTGACGGCACTGTCGGGGGACGGCTGGGACGAGTCGATCGCGGCGTGGCGCGCGGCACACCCCACGGAGAGCTGAAACCCCACAGCGACGGCTAGAACCCCACCGGCACGTACCCCGTAGCCCGCCCCCGGTCGTCGAGCACCCGCCCCATCCGCTTCACCGTGCGCAGCGTCACCGTGCGGTCCTCGACGCGCAGGGCGGGAAACCGCTCGTCGAGGGCGGCCTCCAGCGTGGCCATGCCGTCGAGGTCGCGGAGCCAGACCTGGAAGAGCAGGTTGCAAGAGCCCGTGACCGAGGTGCACAGGCGCATCTGCGGGAGGCGGGCAAGGGCCGAGCCCGTACGGTCCAGTTCGCCGTGCGGGACGGTCGCCCGGTACGTGGCGAGCGCCGGCCAGCCCGCCAGCTGCTGGGCCAGATCGCAGCGCAGCAGGATCTCCCGGTCACGCAGTTCGCGCGCGAGCCTGCGCCGCACGGTCGACTCGCCGACGCCGACGCCGACGGCCGCCGCCAACTCGGCGTACCCGGCACGGCCGTTGGCGCCCAGTTCGCGCAGGAGCGCCAGGTCGACCTCGTCACGGGGCCGGAACGGGCGCGAGGGTGCACCGGGCCCCGGCCCCGCCGTGCTGAGCCGCGCGCGCCCCGCCCGGTCGAGGGCGCGCACCTTCCAGCCGCTGCCCTCCTGGTAGAGCCGCATGCTCAGCCGGGTCCGGGTGCCGCGCACGCCCGGCAGCCGGCCCAGATCGTCGCTGACCCGGCGCCCGAGCGCGGGCAGGTCGGGCGCCGCGACGGAGAGCAGCAGGTCGTAATCGCCGACCACGTGCTCCGCGCTGAACACCCACGGAAGGCGGACGAGACCGGCGGTCAGCTCCTCCAACTCGCCCGGTGTGCACGTCACTTCCATGTAGGCGACCGTGGCCGTCGTCGGCCCCGCGTACGCCGTCACCCACGCGAGGCCCGCCTTTTCGAGGCGTGCCCAGCGGCGGGCCGCGGTCGTCGCGTCGATGCCGACGGCCGGGCCGACCCGGCTCCACGGGGCGCGCGGGTCGGTCTGGAGGGCGTCGATCAGGGCGAGGTCGGCCTCCTCGAAGGCCGCCGCGGAGGCCCCCGCGAAGGCGGCGGATTCCGGCACAGGCGCGTGCACGCTGCCGTTTTCCAGCAATTGAGGCCCCTTCTCGCACGGCGGCCGGATTCTGTCCCCACTTCCGAGCCGTCCCCCACACCAGCACGCCCACTCTAGAAGGAGTGCCTGTGGCCCCACCCTCGCAAGGCCCCGCCCGTGAACGTCTCGACAGAGGCGCCAAGATCACGGTCACGCTGCTCTTCGCCGCCTGGCTGATCGACTACATCGACCGCCTCGTCATCAATCTGGCGCTGCCCTCGATCGGCCACGAATTCGACCTCAGCCGCGCCCAGCAGGGCCTGGCGGTCTCCGTGTTCTTCGTGGCGTACGCCGTCTGCCAGATTCCGGGCGGGATGCTCGCCGACCGGTTCGGCGCCAAGCGCGTCACCTGCTGGGCGCTGCTCATCTGGTCCGCGTTCACGGCGGTCACCGGGCTCGCGGGCTCCTTCGCGATCCTCCTCGTGGTGCGCTTCCTGTTCGGCATCGCCGAGGGGATCTTCCCGGGCGCTTCGATGAAGGCCGTGAGCGAGCGGACCACGCCCGGTCAGCGGATGAGCGCCAACGGCATCGTGCAGTCGTCGAACGCCGTGGCCGCGGTCGTCGCCCCGCTGATCGCCGCGCCGCTCATCGCCCACTTCGGCTGGCGCTCGGCGTTCTTCACCGTCGCGGCCGTCGGCGTATTCGTGTACGCGGCCGTCCGCCTGTGGCTGCCGGAGCGGGAGCGGTCGACGACCGCCACGCCGCTCGGCGGCGCGCGCACCGTGATCCGCTCGGGGACCATGTGGGCGTTCGCCGGGATGTTCTTCGGCTACGACATCATCGTGTGGGGCCTCAACACCTGGGTGCCCTCGTACCTCAACGAGGAGCGCGGGCTCGCGCTGACCTCGGCGGGCGCCCTGACGATCCTGCCCGCGGGCTCGGCGGCCGTCGCCGTGATCGTCGGCGGCAGGATCGCGGACCGCTTCGAGGGCAATCAGCGCAAGATCGTGGTGCCCGCCATGGCGGTCTCCTCGGTCGCGCTGATCCTCATGGCGACGTCGACCGGCATCTTCGCGTTCGTCGGCTGGATGTCGGTGGCGATCGCGTCCGCCTCCCTCGGCTACATGCCGATCTTCGCGGTGCCGCTGCGCAGCCTGCCGCCCGAACTGACGGGCGCGGCCGCCGGGTTGATCACGTTCGGCGGGCAGGCCGGTGGCGTCGTCGCACCGACCGCGATGGGGCTGCTCGCGGACTCGGCCGGATTCGGCGCCGCGTTCGGCTTCCTCGTCGTGGGCGCGGTACTCGCCGCGGTCCTCGCCTGCGTCACCCCGCAGACCACACACGCCTTCCGCCGGGCGCTGCGGCTGCCCGACGCCGACCCCGACCACCCCACTCCCGTATCCGGCGCACCCGTAGAAAGCGAGACCCGATGACCACGAAACTCGACAGCCTCCTGCCCGGACTCCGCGCGCTCTACCGGGACCTGCACGCCCACCCCGAACTCTCCCTCCAGGAGACCCGCACCGCCGGCATCGTCGCGGCCCGGCTGCGCGAACAGGGCGGCTGGGACGTGACGGAGGGCCTCGGCGGCACAGGCGTCGTCGGCGTCCTCCGCAACGGCGAGGGCCCGACCGTGCTGCTCCGCGCCGACATGGACGCACTGCCCGTCCTGGAAGCGACGGGCCTGCCCTACGCGTCCGTGGCCCGCGGCACCGACCGCGACGGCAACGACGTACCGGTCATGCACGCCTGCGGCCACGACATGCACGTCACCTGCCTGCTCGGCGTGACGGCGCTGCTCGCGGCGGAGCGGGACACGTGGCGCGGCACCGTCCTCGCCGTGTTCCAGCCCGCGGAGGAGATCGGCCGCGGGGCCAGGGACATGCTGGACGACGGGTTCGCTGAGCGCTTCCCGAAGCCGGACGTGTGTCTCGGCCAGCACGTCGGACCGTTCCCGACGGGGGTCGCTGTGACCCGGCCCGGAGCGGTGATGGCGGCCTCCGACAGCTACCGCGTACGCCTCTTCGGGCGCGGCGGGCACGGCTCGACGCCCGAGTCGACCGTCGACCCGGTGGTCCTCGCGGCGGCCGTCGTGATGCGCCTGCAGACCGTGGTCTCGCGCGAGGTCGGCGCCTCGCAGACGGCCGTCGTGACGGTGGGCTCGATCCACGCCGGCACGAAGGAGAACATCATCGCGGACGAAGCGGAGCTGAAGCTCAACATCCGCTCGGTCGACCCCGTCGTACGCGAGAAGGTGCTCGAGGCGGTGCGCAGGATCGTCCGGGCGGAGGCGGAGGCCTCGGGCTCGCCCAAGGAGCCGGAGTTCACCTCGCTCGGCTCGTTCCCCGTCACGGAGAACACCGACGACGCCACCGCCACGACGATCGACGGGCTGCGCGGCGCGCTCGGCGAGCACGGCGTCCTCGTGCTTCCGCAACCGATCAACGGCAGCGAGGACTTCGGCCTGTTCGGCAAGGAACTCGGCGTGCCCTCGGTGTTCTGGCACTTCGGGGGCGCCGACCCGGCCGCCTTCAAGGGCTACGACGCCGCGACGCTCGCCTCGCGCGGCCTACCCGCCGAGATCCCGGTGAACCACTCGCCGCAGTACGCGCCGCTCCAGGACCCCACGATCGAGCTGGGGGTGCGGGCCCTGCTGGGAGCGGCCCGCACCTGGCTCGGCGCCCGCGAGTAGCGCGCTTCGGTCAGTCGCGGCGGTCAGCGCGTCAGTCTCTGCCGTTCCCGTTGCCGCCGCCGTTCTCCGGTTCGACCGGGTCCTCCGACCAGGTCGGCGCGCTGCTCTCGGGCGGGACCGGGAGCGTCTGCGTCGGATCCGTCGTCGGCGTCTCGCTGGTCGGTGTCTCGCTCGGCTCGGTCTTGGTCGGCGTCGGCTCGGTCGACTTCGTCTCGCTCGGCGTCGGATCCGTCGAGGGCTCATCGGTCGGGGTCGCCGGGGGCGTCGTCGTCGGCTGGACGGCCTTGCCCATGTCGGTGTCCAGGTCGAACTTCGCGTTCGTGCTGGACGAGTTGAAGGTGTACTGCGCCCAGATCTGGGCGGGGAAGCTGCCGCCGTCGACACGCGGCAGGCCGCCGGCGCCCTCCATGGACACCTGTCGGCCCGCCTCCGCGGTCTTCAGCGCGCCCTCGCCGAACAGGCCCACCGACGTGACCAGGTCCGGCGTGTACCCGGTGAACCAGGCCGACTTGTTGTCGTCGGAGGTACCGGTCTTGCCCGCGACCTGCTGGCCCGCGCGGCCCGGGTTGTCGCGCACCGAGGTCTTCGCCGTGCCGTCGTCGACCACACCGGTCAGGATCGAGGTCACCGAGTCGGCGGCGCCGCGGCTGATCACCTGCTCGCCGACGGGGTCCTCCAGCGGGACCGGCTCGCCCTGCTTGGAGACCGCCTTCACGATCTGCGGGGTGACCTTCTTGCCGTGGTTGTCGAGCGTCGCGTAGACACCGGCCATCTCCATCGGGCTCGCGCCCATGGTGCCGAGGGTCTGCGCGGGGTACGGTTTGAGGTCGCCCGCGTCCATGCCGAGCTTCTTCGCCGTGGCCATCACCTGGTCCATGCCGACGTCGACGCCGAGCTGCGCGAAGACGGAGTTGATGGACTTGTTCATGGCGGTCTGGACGGTGACCGGGCCGTAGCTCTTCTTGTCCTCGTTCGGCGGGGCGAAGCCGACCTTCTTGCCGTCCTGGACGACCTGACGCTTGCTGGTGCCGTCGTAGATCGTGTCGGCGGTGACGCTCTGGCCGGACTGCGTCGTGGCCTTGTCCTCCAGGGCGGCCGCGAGGATCAGCGGCTTGAAGGTGGAGGCGGGCTGGTAGTCGGTGCGCGTCGCGTTGTTGACGTAGTGCTCGCTGAGTCCCTCACCGCCGTACAGCGCGAGGACCTTGCCGGTCTTCGGGTCCACGGAGACGGCGCCGGCCTGCACGCGCGCGTCGGCCTTCTTGTCCTTGCGGTCGAGCTTGTCGCTGAGCTGCTGGTTCACCGACTTCTCGAGCTGCTTCTGCTTCTTGCGGTCGATGTTGAGCGTGACCGTGTAGCCACCGGCGTCGAACTGGGCCTCGGTGAGGTTCAGTTCCTTGATGACCTCCTCGCGCGCGGCGCTGTAGAGGTAGCCCTCCTGGCCCTTGAGCCCGGAGGCGGCCTTCGGCGGGTTCGGCTTGTCGAAGGTCATGCCCTGCCGCTTGCTCGCGTCCAGCCAGTGCATGTCGACCATGTTGTCGAGCACGTAGTTCCAGCGCGCCTTGGCCAGCCGCTTCCCGGTGTCGGAGGCAACGGCCCAGTCGTACTGGTTCGGGGCCTGGAGCAGCGCGGAGAGGTACGCGCCCTGCTCCACGGTCAGCTTCGAGGCGCTCTTGCCGTAGTAGGCCTCGGCCGCCGCCTGGATGCCCCAGGCTCCGCGCCCGTAGTAGCTGGTGTTCATGTACCCGGCGAGGATGTCGTCCTTGGTCTTCTTCTGGTCCAACTTCAGCGAGATGACCAGTTCCTTGAGCTTTCGGGTAACCGTCTGGTCCTGCGTCAGGTAGTAGTTCTTCACGTACTGCTGGGTGATCGTCGAGCCGCCCTGCTTGCCCTTGCCCAGGACGGTGTTGAGCATGCCGCGGGCGGTGCCCTTCACGTCGATGCCCTTGTCCGTGTAGAACGACTTGTTCTCGGCGGCGACGAAGGCGTGCTGGACCTCCTGGGGCACCTCGGCCAGGTCGACGACCTCGCGGTTGACCTTGCCGGTGCGGGCCAGCGTGTCGCCGTTGCTGTACTTGTAGACGTTGCTCTGCACCTGGGCGTCGGGATTGCCCTCGGGTACGTCGATCACCATGTACAGCACGATGAACGCGCCCATGCACAGCAGCACGAGCCCGAAGAACGTACCCAGGAGCTTCTTCCAGGTGAAGAGGCGGCGTATGCCCGACGGCCGCGCCGCGCGCTTGCGCGCCTTCCTCGCATCCGCTCGGCCCATGACCTCAGTCGCTCCGCTTCTTGTCCTGGTACGCCTTCGCGTACGGGTACGAACCCAGTTCTCACGATCGTGCTGAATCGGCTCAAGAACCTAACCCGTCACTTATGTCGAATCTCCGTTGATTCGGCCATATCGGACGTGACAATCAGCACCTGCCCCATGGGAACCGACGAGCGAGACGTGCGGATGGTTGCCGGACGCGATAAAGTGATATCACTTTGCTAGACCGCGTTCGCGGCCGTGCGGCGACGAACGACCAGCTCAGAGAAACGGGGACAGCCATGTCCGAGACGGACGCCACACCGAACACTCCGGACGCGCCGGAGACTCCCGACGTACAGATGCCGAAGGCGCACGTTCGCGAGATCACGGCCCACAGCATCGGCGGCGGACTCGCCCTACTGCTCGGCCTCATCGGCCTGATCGTCGGCGCGGGCCTGATCGCGATCGCCGCCTCCACCGACTCGGCGGGCACCAAGGGGGCGCTCATCACGGTCGGCGTCGTGGTCGCGATCGGCTCGGTCTTCGCCATGTCGGGCCTGAACATGGTGGCGCCGGGCGAGGCCCGCGTCGTCCAGCTCTTCGGCCGCTACCGGGGCACGATCCGCACGGACGGCCTGCGGTGGGTCAACCCGCTGACCTCGCGCACCAAGATCTCGACCCGGGTGCGCAACCACGAGACGGCGGTCCTCAAGGTCAACGACGCGTACGGCAACCCGATCGAGCTCGCCGCGGTCGTCGTCTGGAAGGTCGAGGACACCGCCCAGGCGTCCTTCGAGGTCGACGACTTCCTGGAGTTCGTCTCCACGCAGACCGAGGCGGCCGTCCGGCACATCGCCATCGAGTACCCCTACGACGCGCACGACGAGGGCGGCCTCTCGCTGCGCGGCAACGCCGAGGAGATCACCGAGAAGCTCGCCGTCGAACTGCACGCGCGGGTCGCGGCCGCGGGCGTCCAGATCATCGAGTCCCGCTTCACGCACCTCGCGTACGCCCCCGAGATCGCGTCGGCGATGCTCCAGCGTCAGCAGGCCGGTGCCGTGGTCGCGGCCCGCCGCCTGATCGTCGACGGGGCCGTCGGCATGGTGGAGGACGCCGTCGCCCGCATCACCGAGCAGGACTTCGTGGCGCTGGACGAGGAGCGGAAGGCGACGATGGTCTCCAACCTGCTGGTCGTCCTCTGCGGGGACCGGGCGGCGCAGCCCGTCGTCAACACCGGAACGCTCTACCAGTGACTCCGGCCTCTGACCGTGAGCGGCGGGCGGCGCGTAAGCAGGTTCTGTTGCGGCTCGATCCTGCGGTGTACGAGGCGCTTGCACGGTGGGCCGGCGAGGACCTGCGGTCCGCGAACGCGCAGATCGAGTTCCTGCTCCGCAAGGCCCTCCAGGAGGCGGGTCGCCTACCGGGGTCGGCGGGCCCCATACCGAGGCGGGGCCGCCCCCCGTCCACCCACCCGGACTGAACGCCTCGGGGCTCCGCCCCGGACCCCGCCGGCTCTCGTCCGAACGGCGGGGCTTGAAAGACCTGCTCAATCGCCGCAGGGGCTTGAAAGATCGCCTCAATCGCCGGCGGGGCTTGATAGATCAAGCC
>NZ_JBEOVM010000136.1:0-15792 GCF_040295505.1 Streptomyces sp. NPDC002790
GTCAACGTGCGCAACCGCGCACGCTCGGCGTGGGCATTCGTCACCATGCCCGTCCCCTCACCGGCACGCAGCCGCTGAGGAGAGATGCGACCCGTGACCGTCCTGTCGTAGGGGGCAGTCGGGAGCGCGACAAGGTGTGAACGAACCGAGCCGTACAAGCTCGGCCGTTCACGGCCGAGAAGGTGACTTGGGGTTCGTGTGTGCGCCGTGGCACCGCAGTAGGAGTGGCAACGCGGCGCCGCGCGCAGGCCGTGGCACCGTGCTGTCGTCGAGACCGTCACTGGAGGCGTCCATGTCAGATCGTCCGCAAACCCCTCAGCCCGACCGTCGCGGAGTGCTGCGCGGCGCGCTCGCCACGTCCGCGGCGCTGGCCCTTCCGACGGTCGGCGGGGCAGCCGCCGCGCCCGCGTTCGCGCTGTCCGGGCGTCCGAAGGCCGGCTGGGGCGTCCAGGCGGGCGACGTGGGCGCGCACTCGGGCCTGGTGTGGGTGCGCTCCGACCGGCCCGCGCGGATGGTCGTGGAGACGTCGGCCACCGACACGTATCGGAACGTCACCAGATGGCGGGGACCGCTGATCGGCCCCGACACGGACTTCACCGGGACGACCCGGCTGCGCGGACTGCCGCCCGGCGAGCAGATCCACTACCGCGTGCGACTCGCCGACCCGGACGACCCGCGGCGCACCGGCGAACCCGTCGAGGGGACCTTCCGTACGGCGTCCGTGTCGCGCCGGGACGGGGTGCGGTTCCTGTGGTCCGGGGACATCGCCGGGCAGGGCTGGGGCATCAACCCGGACCGCGGCGGCTACCGCGTGTACGAGGACATGCGCGCCCTCGACCCGGACTTCTTCCTGTGCAGTGGCGACAACATCTACGCCGACGGCCCGATCCTGCCGAGCGTGACGCTGCCGGACGGGCGCGTGTGGCGCAATGTGACCACCGAGGAGAAGTCCAAGGTCGCCGAGACGCTCGCCGAGTTCCGCGGCGCGTTCCGCTACAACCTGCTCGACGAGAACCTGCGCCGCTTCAACGCCCAGATCCCCACGATCACGCAGTGGGACGACCACGAGGTGCACAACAACTGGTACCCGGGCCAGATCCTCAGCGACGAGCGCTACACCGAGAAGAACGTCGATGTGCTGTCCGGCCGTGCGCTGCGCGCGTTCAGCGAGTACTTCCCCGTCTCCACGCTGCCGCCGGGCGACGACGGGAGGGTGTACCGGGTGCTGCGACAGGGGCCGCTGCTCGACGTGTTCGTGCTGGACATGCGGACGTACCGGAACGCCAACTCTCCGGGGCGGCAGACCGAGGACGCGACCGGGATCCTCGGCGCTGAGCAGCTCACGTGGCTGAAGCGGGAGCTGTCCCGCTCGCGCGCCGTGTGGAAGGTGATCGCCTCCGACATGCCGCTGGGCCTCGTCGTCCCGGACGGCACGAACTTCGAGGCGGTGGCGCAGGGCGACCCCGGCGCGCCGCTCGGGCGCGAGCTCCAGCTCGCCGAGCTGCTGCGGCACATCAAGCACGAGCGGATCACCGGCACGCTGTGGCTGACGACCGACGTGCACTACACGTCCGCGCAGCACTACGAGCCGTCGAACGCCGCGTTCAAGGACTTCGAGCCGTTCTGGGAGTTCGTGTCGGGGCCGCTCGCGGCGGGCGGGTTCAAGGCGCTGAAGCTGGACGAGACGTTCGGCCCGCGGCAGGTCTTCATCAAGTCACCGGACCGGAACAACACCTCGCCGGCCGAGACCCCGCCGTACTTCGGGGAGGTCGAGATCGACGGCGGCAGCGGGGAACTCACCGTACGGCTGCGGCAAGAGGGCGGCGACGTGCTGTTCTCGCAGACGTTGCAGCCGGGGCGGGTGGGGCAGTGACCTCTCGGCCACCCAACCCCCAAAACCAGACATAAGCATGCTTAACCCGTCGGTCACAAAGCGTTTGTGATCACGCAACACCGGTCCTGCACAGTGGGCGCATGAGTAACGAGACGCATGTTGTCGCTGTTGTCCTCTGCTGCGCCGCGGCCCTGCTCGCCGCTGCCACCGCCGGGTTCCGGCTACTCAGGACAGGACGCAAGGAGCACGCGCCACCCACGGCGGATACCGACGCCCGGCCGCCCGCCTCCACGGAACCGGAGGCCGCGGCCGGGCCGCTCGACCCGGCGAGCAGCACGCTGTGGCGGATGCGCACGACCGTGCGGGACGCGCCGGGGTCGCTGGCCGCGCTGTGCACAGTGCTCGCCCGCCGGCGGGTCGACATCCTGAGCCTTCAGACGCACCCGCTGGCGCAGGGCACCGTGGACGAGTTCCTGCTGCGCGCGCCCGAGGAGTTGACCTCGGGCGAGCTGGCCGGGGCCGTCGCGGGCGCGGGCGGCGCCGACACCTGGGTCGAGCGCGCGGACGCCCACGACCTGGTGGACGCCCCGACCCGCATCCTCGGCCTCGCCACCCGAACGGCCCTCGACGCGGCCGAACTCCCGCTCGCCCTGCGCCAGTTGCTGGGCCGCTGCACGATCAGGTCGCTGCCGGCGAAGGCGGTCGCCGCGTCCGGCGGCGCGCCGGTCGAGGGCGGCTTCGACGACACCGCGCTGCGGCTTCGTACCCCGGAGGGCGGGGTCATCGCGGTGGAGCGGCCCTATCTGCCGTTCACGCCCACCGAGTTCGCGCGCGCCCGCGCCCTCGTGGAGCTCGACACCCGGCTCGGCCCGCGGGTGCCGAACGGGGAGGACGTCCTGACGCTGCCCGAGGGCAACGACATCACCGTGCGGCGCGCCGACAGCGGCGACCTCGCCCTGTCGAGGGCGATGCACGAGCGGTGCTCGCAAGCCACGTTGCGCCGCCGCTACCACGGGCCCGTCTCCGACGCGGACCGCTACCTGAACCACCTGCTCAGCCCCCGCCACGGCCGCACCCTCGCCGCACAGACCGCCTCCGGACGGATAGTCGCCCTCGGCCACCTCCTGTGGGACGGCGACGAGACCGAGGTCGCGCTGCTCGTGGAGGACGACTGGCAGCGCCGCGGCATCGGCGCCGAACTCCTCGGCCGCCTGGTCGCGATGGCGATCGAGGCGGGGTGCGCCGGCGTGTACGCGGTGACGCAGTCGGCCAACACGGGCATGGTCGCGGCGATGCGCGGCCTCGGCCTGCCCCTCGACTACCAGATCGAGGAGGGCACGCTGGTGATCACCGCACGGCTCGATGCGGCACGGGTGGCGTCCTTGCTTCCGTACGCGGACGAGGACGCACACCCGGACGCGTACGAGCCGGCTGAGCAGCACTGAGTTCGGGCTCGGGCTCGCCCGCGCCCAACGCCCGGTCCAGGTCCGCCCACAGGTCCTCGACGTCCTCCAGGCCGACCGACAGCCGCAGCAGCCGGTCGCCGACGCCCGCCGCTCTGCGGTCGTCGGCGGCGACCACGCGGTGGCTGATCGAGGCCGGGTGCTGGATCAGCGAGTCGACGCTACCGAGGCTGACCGCCGGGGTGATCAGTCCGACCCCGGCGGTCACCGCGTGCGGGTCGCCCGCGACCTCGAAGGCGACCATGGCGCCGCCGATCCGCGGATAGTGGACGCGGGTCACGCGCGGGTCCCCGGCGAGCCGCCGGACCAGCTCCGCGGCCGTCACGGACGCGGCACGCACGCGTACGGGCAGGGTCGAGAGCCCCCGCAACAGCAGATAGCCGGCGAGCGGATGCAGCACCCCGCCGGTCGCGAACCGCACCTTGCGCAGCTCCCGCGCGAAGGCCTCGTCGCAGGCCACGACACCACCGAGGACGTCGCCGTGGCCGCCGATGTACTTCGTGGCGCTGTGCAGGACGAGCCGCGCCCCGCTCTCGGCGGGCCGCTGGAGCACGGGCGTCGCGAACGTGTTGTCGACGAGCAGCGGCACCGAGCCGCAGGCGTGCGCGACGGCCGCCAGATCGACCTCCGCGAGCGTCGGGTTGGCGGGCGATTCCACCATGACGAGGCCGGTGTCGGGCCGGATCGCGTCGGCGATCCCCGCCGGGTCGACCCATGTCACCTCGGAGCCGAGCGCTCCCGCCGTCAGCAGATGGTCGCTGCACCCGTACAGCGGGCGGACCGCGACGACGTGCCGCAGGCCCGCTCCGAGACGTACGAGGAGCACGGCCGTCAGCGCCGCCATGCCGCTCGCGAACGCGACCGCGCTGTCCGTGCCTTCGAGGCGCGCGAGTGCGGTCTCGAAGCGGGCGACGGTCGGGTTGCCGAGGCGGCCGTAGACGGGCGGCCCGTCGTCGAGGGCGCCGTCGGCGGCGAACGCGTCGATGCGGGCGGCCTCCGCGCGGGTGTCGGCGGACGGGTAGGTGGTGGACAGGTCGAGGGGCGGGGCGTGCAGGCCGAGAGCGGCGAGGTCGTCGCGGCCCGCGTGCACGGCTTCGGTGGCGAAGGCCCGGGTGCGGGCGCCGCTCGTGTCCCAGTGCGTATCCATGGTCGGCATCCTGAACAACGGGCGGGGTCTGTGATTCGACTCCCGTGCTACGTTCGGCTGATGACCGACTCCGTCGTACTCGATCCGGTCGACCTGGACATACTGCGGCTGCTGCAGAACGACGCCCGCACCACGTACCGGGACCTCGCGGCGCAGGTCGGCGTCGCGCCCTCCACGTGCCTCGACCGGGTGAACCGGCTGCGGCGCTCCGGCGTGATCCTCGGGCATGTGCTGCGGCTCGACCCGGCCAAGCTGGGCCGCGGCCTGGAGGCGCTCCTCTCGGTGCAGGTGCGCCCGCACCGCCGGGAGCTCGTCGGCCCTTTCGTGGAGCGGGTCCGCGCGCTGCCGGAGGCGCGCACCGTGTTCCATCTGACCGGTCCGGACGACTACTTGGTGCACGTCGCCGTGCACGACATGGCGGATCTTCAGCGGCTCGTGCTCGATTCGTTCACGTCGCGCCCCGAAGTGGCGCGCGTCGAGACCCGGTTGATCTTCCAGCAGTGGGAGTGCGGTCCGCTGCTTCCGCCCGCGGCGAATCATGGTGACGTGACCCCCTGACCCGTACGAGGATGTGTCGCATGCCACACACCGCGAACCCTCATCCCCCCACCGCCCCGCTGCCCCGACAGGTCGCCGACGCCTACGTCGACGCGATGGTCGCCCTCAACCCCGTGGAGGGCACCTACCTGGGCGTCCGGGAGGCCCACAGCAAGCTGCCCGACCTGTCCCCCGCAGGACTCGCCGCCGTCGCGGACCTCGCGCGGGAGACCCTCGCGCGGCTCGACGAGGCGGAGCGCGCGCCCGGCGCCGACAGCGACGTCGAGCGGCGCTGCGCCCGGCTGCTGCGCGAACGCCTGACCGCCGCGCTCGCGGTGCACGACGCTGACGAGCACCTGCGGGAGGTCTCCAACCTCGGCTCGCCGATCCACAACGCGCGCGAGGTGTTCACGGTCACCCCGACCGACACCGACGAGGACTGGGCCGCGATCGCCGAGCGGCTGCGCGCCGTGCCCGCGGCGTTCGCCGGCTACCGGGAGACGCTCGCGCTCGGCCTGGACCGCAAGCTGCACGCGGCGCCGCGGCCGACGGAGACGTTCATCGGCCAACTCGACGAGTGGCAGGGCTGGTTCGAGGAGTTCACGGCCGCGGGACCCGAGACGCTGCGCCAAGAGCTGACATCCGCGGCCCGCACGGCGGACGCCGCGACCGTCGAACTGCGCGACTGGATGCGGGACGTGTACGCGCCCGCCGTCGAGGGCGCGCCGAACGTGGTGGGCCGCGAGCGCTACGCGCGTTGGTCGCGCTACTACAACGGCACGGACCTCGATCTGGACGAGGCGTACGCGTACGGTTGGAGCGAGTTCCACCGGCTGCTCGCCGAGATGCGTACGGAAGCCGAGAAGATCCTGCCCGGCGCCGCGACCCCGTGGGTGGCGCTCGCGCACCTCGACGAGCACGGGCGGCACATCGAGGGCGTCGACGAGGTGCGGCAGTGGCTGCAGAAGCTGATGGACGAGGCGATCGGCGCGCTCGACGGAACACACTTCGAACTCGCCGACCGCGTACGGCAGGTGGAGTCCCGCATCGCGCCCGCCGGCAGCGCCGCCGCGCCGTACTACACACCTCCGTCGGAGGACTTCTCGCGCCCCGGCCGCACATGGCTGCCGACGATGGGTCAGACCCGCTTCCCCGTGTACGACTTGGTGTCGACCTGGTACCACGAGGGTGTCCCGGGCCACCATCTCCAGCTCGCCCAGTGGGCGCACGTCGCCGGTGACCTCTCCCGCTACCAGGCGACGCTCGGCATCGTCTCGGCGAACGCAGAGGGCTGGGCGCTGTACGCGGAGCGGCTGATGGACGAGTTGGGCTTCCTCACGGACGCGGAGACCCGGATCGGCTACCTGGACGCGCAGATGATGCGCGCCTGCCGCGTCATCGTCGACATCGGCATGCACCTGGAACTCGACATCCCCGCGGACTCCCCGTTCCACCCCGGCGAGCACTGGACGTCCGAGCTCGCGCAGGAGTTCTTCGGCGCGCACAGCAGCCGCCCGGCGGACTTCGTGGAGAGCGAACTGACCCGGTACCTCTCCATCCCCGGCCAGGCGATCGGCTACAAGCTGGGCGAGCGGGCGTGGCTGCTGGGCCGCGCGGGCGCGCAGGCCGCGCACGGGGACGCCTTCGACGCGAAGGCGTGGCACATGGCGGCGCTTTCGCAGGGCTCGCTGGGCCTGGACGACCTGGTGGACGAGTTGTCGAAGCTCTGAGGGACGGCCCCCTCAGCTCCGGCGGAAGCCGCCCTCCGAGTCGATGACTTGCCCGGTGATCCACGCGGCCTCGTCCGTGGCCAGCCACGCGATGAGCCGCGCCGGATCATCGGGCATCCCCCACCGCTTGGCGGGGAACAGTTCGGCGATCGAGTCGTACGCCTCGCCGTCCAGGTAACCGGTGTCCACCGGGCCGGGGTTGACGGTGTTCACGGTGACGCCTTGCGGGGCGAGGGCCGTCGCGAGTGTGCGTGTGACCGATGCGAGCGCACCCTTTTGCAGGGCGTACGCGATCTCGTCGGGCATCCCGTCGGCGATGTCCTGACCGGAGGTCATCATGACGACGCGCCCGCCGGGTGCGCCCTCGTAGGGACTCCTGTGCCGAGCGAAGGCCTGTACCAGCAGGAGAACGGAACGCGCGTCGACGGCCCAATGAGCGTCCAGCATGGCGGCGTCGATGGTGTCGAGCGTGCCGTCGCTGCCGCTGAGGGCGTGGTTGGCGACGACGATGTCGAGGCGTCCACCGAGCGCTTCCGCGGCGTCCTGGACCAGGCGCGCGGGGGCGCCGGGTTCGGTCAGATCCGCCGGCCCGTGCGCCACGACGGCGTCCGGCACGCCGCGCACCTCCCGCACGGCGTCGGCCACCTCGGCGGGCCGGTCGCCGCCCCACGGCATCGCCTCGTCGTGCGCCACGTGATGGTGCAGATACACGCTCGCCCCGTACGCGACGAGCCGCCGCGCCACGGCGAACCCGATCCCGGCGCGCCGGCTCGCACCGGTGACCAGAGCTGCACGCCCCCGCAGCGGGAGGGGTTCGCGCCGGAATTCGGTAGGGGTGGGGTGAGAGAGGCTCGGCATGGTGCGCATCATGCCGGGGTCGGGACGGGGACGCACACGGATTTCGGCGGGCCGGGGCGGGTGGGGCCGGCAAATCAAGCCCCTGCGGCGATTGAGCAGCGGGGTCCGCGGCGGATCCCCGATCTTTCCAGCCCCGCCGGCGATTGAGGCGCGGGGTCCGGGGCGGAGCCCCGTGGCCGGAGGACGGGCGGCCACGACGGGGATGGTCAGCGGCCGCAGGCCTGCCGTACCACCGACCCCTCCCGCCCCTTCACGACCTCCAACTGCGCGTGCACACGCCGCCGCAGATCGCCGACGTGGCTCACAATGCCGACGCTACGGTCCCGCTCACGCAGGGAGTCGAGAACGTCGAGCACCTCGTCGAGCGTCTGATCGTCGAGACTGCCGAACCCCTCGTCGATGAAGAGCGTGTCGAGACGGACACCCCCCGCTTCGTCCGTCACGACATCCGCGAGGCCCAGCGCCAGGGCGAGCGAGGCGAAGAACGTCTCACCCCCGGAAAGCGTCGCCGTGTCACGCTCGCGCCCCGTCCACGCGTCGACGACATGCAGGCCGAGACCCGAACGACCGCGCCCCGCAAGGGAGTCGGAGTGCACCAACGTGTAGCGGCCCGACGACATACGACGCAGCCGCGCGGTCGCCGCCGCCGCCACTTGCTCCAGGCGGGCAGCCAGTACGTACGACTCCAGGCGCATCTTGCGCTCGTTGTCGGCGGCGGTACCGGCCGCGAGGGACGCGAGGCGGGCCACCCGGTCGTACGTCTCGCGCAGCGGGCCGAGGCGCCGGGCCTCGGTGGCGGCACGGCGCGAGAGCCGGTCGAGTTCGGCGCAGCGCCGCTGCGCCGCGTCGCGCGCGGACCCGGCCGTCCGTACCCGCGCGTCGGCACCCTGCGCGGCGGCCCGCGCCGCGGCGACGTCGGCCGCCGGTCTGCGGGCGGCCTCGGCGGTGTCCTCCTCGGCGAGCACCGCGCGTACGGCCACTTCCTCCGACTGCCGCGCGTCCAGGCGGTGCTGGAGCTCGCGATGCCGGGCGTCGTCGAGCAGCGCGGCGCCCGCGGCCTCCGGCGTGTCGAACCCGGCCCGGAACGCCGCGTCGGCGAGTCGCGCGTCCGCTTCCTTGAGGCGCCGCGCCGTGTCCTCGACCGCGCGGGCCGCGTCGGCCGCCTCGGTGAGCAGCGCGCCCTGCCGCTCCAGCTGCTCCGCGCGGGCCTCGACGCTCTCGGCCACGTCGCGCGCCTCCGCCAACTCCCGTTCCAGGCCCGCCTGTTCACGGTCCAACGCGTCACGCAGCGACGTACGGGCGGCGCTGCGCTGCGCGGCCTCCTGGCGGACGGCGAGGCGCCGGTCGCGCTCGCTGTCGGCGCGGGCAAGGGTCTCGCGGGCGGGATGTGCCGTGGCCGCGAGGGCGTGTGTCTCGGCGTGTCGCGCCGTCAATTCGCGGGCTTCCTCGGCGAGTTGCGCGGCGAGCCCGTCCCCCGCCGCGGCCTTCGCCGCCGCCAGCTCCTCCCGGACGTCGCCCAGGGCGCGCTCGGCCCGGGTGCGGTGCCCGTCGGCGGTGCGGTAGGCGGCGAGCGCGGACTCCTCGGCGGCCCGGTCGACGTGTCCCTCGGACTTCCGCATGGGCGCGGGGTGTTCGCTTGCCCCGCACACGGTGCAGGGTTCGCCGTCGACGAGTGCCTCGGCGAGTTCGGCGGCGACGTCGCGCAGTCGCTGCTCCTTCAGGCCGAGCCAGTGCTCGTGCGCGGTCGCCGCCTGCTCGCGGGCGCGCAGCGCCTCGGTGTCGGCGGCTTCGGCGCGCCCGGTGAGCCGGTCGCGTTCGACGGCGGCGCGGGCCTGCTTGCGAGCCGGTTCGAGTTGTCCCGCGAGGTGTTCGGCGCGGGTGGCGGCCTCCTGCGCCTCGTCGACGCGGGCCTGGAGGTCGGCTCGCCGGGCGTCCCAGCCGTCGAGCCAGCCTTCGGTGTCGGCGAGCAGCTCGGTGTCGGCGCGCTCCTCACGGTCGAGTTCGGCGCGCTCCCGCGTGAGCCCGGCGAGCCGCCGCTCGCCCCGCCGCGCCGCGTCGAGCCCCCCGAGTTCTTGAGCGACACGCCGGGCGGCTTCGACGAGCGCCTCCGGCGAGACCGGGACGCCGGCGTCCGCGTACATCTGCTCCGCCCCGGTGCCGAACACGGAGCCGGTCCCGTCGAGGCCCGAGGCCCCCGGCGCTCCGGCGGCCGCAGACCCGCCGTGGGCCTCCGGATCGGTCGGCGTCGGGTGGAGCCCGTCTTCCGCGGCCACTTCGTCCGCACCGGCCGCCCGGCCATCGGCATGTGCGCCGCCCGCACCGTAAGCGCTGTCGACACCGGCATCCGCCCTGCGCACGGACCCCGGCCACACCGCCCGCAGCTCGCCCCGGGCGCGCCGGTCCTCCGTCAACGCCTCCCGGTGCGCCGCCTCCGACTCCTCCCGGAGGGCCAGCGCCGGTTCCACCGTCGCCGCCTTGCGGGCCCGGTCCATCCGGTCCTGGAGGGCCTGGTGCTCCCCGGCCCGCTCCTCCAGGGCCGCCTCCCGCTCGCGGGCCCGCGCGTGGCGGAGTTGCAGACGGTCCGTCTCCGTCGCCTCGGAGAGCTCACGCTGCGCCGCGATCCGCGCCGACTCGGCCGCGTCCAGGGCGAGATGGGTGTGCGTGAAGTGCTCGCGCGCGGTCGAGCGGGCGGTGGCCGCCCAGGCCAGGACGGAGTCCGCGATACCGGGGTCGCCCGGCGCCGCGTCGACGGGTTCCAGTTCCACGACGTCCCCCGCCGCCTGCTGCATACGGTGGGCGTCGGCCAGCAACTCCGCGTCGCCGGCGGCCACTTGCTTCTGCGCGCCCTTGCGGTCCTCGGCGAGCCGCTGCTCCACGGCCGCGAACCGATGCGTGTCGAAGAGCCGGCCGAGCAGCTTGCCGCGGGCCTCGGCATCGGCCCGCAGGAACCGTGCGAAGTCGCCCTGCGGGAGGAGGACCACCTGGCAGAACTGGTCCTTGCTCATGCCGAGCAGCTGCGTGATCTCCTCGCCGATCTCCTGGTGGGAGCGGCTGAGGTCCTTCCACTTCGCCGCCACGGCGTCGTACTCGCGCAGCCAGCTCTGCGCCTTCTCCGTGGTGAAGCCGGTGCCGCGCTTCTTGGGGCGGAGGTGGGGCGGCTGCCGGGTGATCTCCAGGCGGCGGCCCGCGACGGTCAGGTCGAGGGTCACCTCCGTGCGCACGCCCGCCTCGGCGTGGTCGCTGCGCAGGTTCTGGCCCTGACCGCCGCCACCCTGCCGGGCGCCGGGCACGGACCCGTACAGCGCGTAGCAGACCGCGTCGAGGACGGACGTCTTGCCCGCGCCCGTCGGCCCGTGGAGGAGGAAGAGTCCCGCCGCCGACAGGTCGTCGAAGTCGACCTTCTGCGTGGCGCCGAAGGGGCCGAACGCCGTGATCGTGAGTGTGTGCAGCCTCACCTGGCCACCTCGTGCACCACATCGTCCGCGCGGACGGCGTCGAACGCGGCCCGCAGCACCACCCGCTCGTTCTCGTCGGGCCCCGCGCCCCGGACGTGGGTCACGAAGTCCTCCGCGATCTCGTGGTCGTCACGCCCCTTGAGGCGCTCGGCGTAGCTGGCGTCGGGCTCCTCGTCGTCCGTGCGACGCGGGTCGAAGAGCAGGCTGAGGGTGTGCGGGAAACGGTCGCAGAGGCGGGCCATCGGGTCGTCCGGCCGGATCGCGTCCGTGAGCGTCGCCTCCACCCACGATTCCTCGTGGCGGTCGAGCTCCGGGGCGTCGAGGAGGTCTTCGAGGTCACCGCGGAGGCGGGCCAGCGGGCGCGGCACCGGGCAGTCGAGGCGCTCGGCGGTGACCGCGCCCTCGGCGTCGAGGTCGATCAGCCACATGCTCTTGCGGTGGTCGGCCTCCGAGAACGAGTACGGCAGCGGGGAGCCCGAGTAGCGGACCCGGTCACTGATGACCTGGCTGCCGTGCAGATGCCCGAGCGCCACGTAGTCCGCGCCGTCGAAGACCCCGGACGGGACGGCCGAGACGCCGCCCACCGTGATGTCCCGCTCGCTGTCACTGGGCGCGCCCCCGGTCACGAAGGCGTGCGCGAGGACGACGGACCTGGTGTCGGCCGGGCGTGCGGCGAGGTCGGTCCGCACGCGCTCCATGGCGGCGGCCAGCACCTGCTCGTGCCCGGCCTTCGCCACCCCGAACTCGTCCTTCACCAGCGCCGGTTCGAGATACGGCAGTCCGTAGAACGCGACGTCGCCGTGCGCGTCCGGCAGCACGATCGGCTCCCCGCAACGGGACGGATCCGTCCGCAGGTGGATGCCGGCCCGGCCGATGAGGCCCGCGCCGACGCCGAGGCGGCGGGCCGAGTCGTGGTTCCCGGAGATCATCACGGTGGGCACGCCGAGTTCGGCGAGGCGGTGCAGGGCGTCGTCGTAGAGCTCCACGGCGGCGAGTGGCGGCACCGCCCGGTCGTACACGTCACCCGACACGACCACGGCGTCGACGTCGCGCTCGCGCGCGGTCGCCACGAGGTGGGCGATGAACGCGGACTGGGCGTCGAGCATGTTCACGCGGTGGAAGGAGCGGCCCAGGTGCCAGTCGGATGTGTGCAGGAACCTCATGTTGCACGAGGCTAACGGGTGGGTCTGACATGGCGGGGGGTTACGCCCGGGTGACCTGTTGCGGGAGCCGGTCCCCACGACTCGGGGCTCTGCCCCGGACCCCGCGCCTCAATCGCCGGCGGGGCTTCAAAAGATCGGGGCTCCGCCCCGGACCCCGCTGCTCAATCGCCGCAGGGGCTTAATGCCGGTCACCCGTAGGCCTCGCCGCCCAGTTCGAAGACCGCCGTGCCCGCCGTTGCATCGGCGAGCCAACCCCGGAAGCGGGCGATGTCCGATTCCGGGAGGCCGATCTCGATGGTGACCTCCGCGCCGTACCGGACATCCCGGACCTCGCAGCCCGTGGACCGCAGGTCGTTCTCCGTCTTGCCCGCGCGCGCGTGGTCGACCGTCACCGTGGCGAGGCGGAAGCGGCGGCGCGTCACCGTGCCGAGTGTGTCGAGGGCTTCGCCCACCGCGCCTCCGTAGGCGCGGATGAGGCCACCGGCGCCGAGCTTCACGCCGCCGAAGTAGCGGGTGACCACGGCGACGACGTAGCGCATGTCGCGCCGGGTGAGCATCTGCAGCATCGGCACGCCCGCGGTGCCGCCCGGCTCGCCGTCGTCGCTCGCCTTCTGTACGGAGGCGTCGGCCCCGATGACGTAGGCGTAGCAGTTGTGGTTGGCCGTCGGGTGTTCCTTGCGGACGCGCGCGACGAAGGCCTGGGCCTCCTCCTCGGTCGCGGCGGGCGCGAGCGCGCACAGGAACCGGGAGCGGCTGATCTCTGTCTCGTGCACGCCCTCGCGGGCCACCGTGCGGTACTCGTCCTGCATCGGACCAGCGTATGCGCAGGTCGTACAGGACTCGCCCCCGCCCGATGCACAGGTGACGATGTGATGGATACTCGCTCGTCGTCCCAGACAGTCACCCAAGTCACCCGAGACGCCCAAGTAGTCCGAGCCGCCCGAGTCACCCGAGTCACCCGACAGGAAACGCCCGCCACATGACCGGCACCCCGGCCGAGAGTCCTGCCGCACCCGCAGCCTCCACGAGCCGCTTCCGCTCCTGGCTGCTGGAGGGGCTGAGCGAGCAGACGGCCCGCCATCAGGGTCCGCACGGGCACGCGCCCGAGGAGCACAAGGGTCACAAGTGGTGGCGCGTGATGTGTCTGACGGGTGTCGACTACTTCTCGACGCTCGGCTACCAGCCGGGGATCGCGGCGCTCGCGGCAGGACTCCTTTCGCCGCTGGCGACGCTCGTTCTCATCGCGCTCACGCTGCTGGGCGCCCTGCCGGTGTACCGCAGGGTCGCGAAGGAGTCGCCGCACGGCGAGGGTTCGATCGCGATGCTGGAGCGGCTGCTGCCCTGGTGGGCGGGGAAGCTGTTCGTCCTCGTACTGCTCGGCTTCGCCGCCACCGACTTCATGATCACGATGACGCTCTCGGCGGCGGACGCGGCGGCGCACGTCGTCGAGAACCCGTTCGCGCCCTCCGGCCTGCACGGCGAGAACATCTGGATCACGCTCGCGCTGCTCGTGGCGCTCGGCGCGGTCTTCCTCAAGGGTTTCGGGGAGGCGATCCGGGTCGCGGTGGTGCTCGTGGGCGCGTATCTGGCCCTGAACATCGTCGTGCTGGTCACAGCTGCCGCCCATGTGTTCACCGAGCCGGTCAAGATCGGCAACTGGTGGGACGCGATGACGGCCGAGCACTCCTCCCCGTTCATGATGGTCGGCGTCGCGCTGCTCATGTTCCCGAAGCTGGCGCTCGGCATGTCCGGGTTCGAGACGGGCGTCGCCGTGATGCCGCAGGTCCGGGGTGACTCCACGGACACGTACGCGAAGCCGAAGGGCCGCATCCGCGACACCCGCAAGCTGCTCACGACGGCCGCGCTGATCATGAGCTGTTTTCTGCTCCTGTCCAGCCTCGCGACGACGATCCTGATCCCGCAGCACGAGTTCGAGTCCGGCGGCTCGGCGAACGGCCGCGCGCTCGCTTATCTCGCGCACGCCTATCTCGGCGAGGGCTTCGGCACGGTCTACGACGTCTCCACGATCGCCATCCTGTGGTTCGCGGGCGCCTCCGCGATGGCAGGCCTGCTCAACCTGGTCCCCCGCTATCTGCCCCGCTACGGCATGGCGCCCGAGTGGACGCGGGCCGTGCGCCCGCTGGTCCTCGTCTTCATGGCGGCGGCGGTCCTCATCACCCTCTGGTTCAACGCCGACGTCGACGACCAGTCCGGCGCGTACGCGACCGGCGTGCTGGTGCTGATGCTCTCCGCTTCGTTCGCGTCGACGGTCGCGGTGCACCGGCGTGGCCATCGAAAGTCGACGGTCGGCTTCGGCGCGATCACCGCGGTCTTCGCCTACACCCTGGTCACGAACGTCGTGGAACGCCCCGACGGCATCAAGATCGCGATCATCTTCATCGCGGCGATCCTCATCACCTCCTTCGCGTCCCGTGTCCACCGCGCCTTCGAACTGCGCGCGGGCGCGGTCACGTACGACGAGACGGCCCTGCGGCTGATCGACGAGGTGGCGGCGCAGGGCCCGCTGCGGATCATCGCGAACGAGCCGCAGGAGCACACCACCGCGGAGTACCGCGACAAGGAGCACTGCCAGCGCGAGGACACGCCCATGCCGGACGACGGCCGGGTGCTGTTCCTGGAGGTCTTCATCCAGGACTCCTCCGACTTCACCGAGGACCTGCTCGTCCACGGCGACGAGAAGCACGGCGTGCGCCGCCTTCGGGTGCGCGGCCCCGGCGTCCCCAACACGGCCGCCGCCGTCCTCATGGACCTGCGCGAACGCACCGGCAGCGTCCCGCACGCCTACTTCAACTGGACCGAGGGCCACCCCGTCGGCCACCTGCTGCGCTTCCTGGTGTTCGGCGACGGCGAGGTCGCCCCGGTCACCCGCGAAGTGCTGCGCCGCGCCGAACCCGATCCGGAGCGCCGGCCGCGCGTCCACGTGGGCTGAGCTGCTCCGGAATCCCCGCGCCGTGCGGGGAGTTGTCCCGTACGGACAGTACGGATACCAGGCACACCCCTCAGGAGGTCCCATGTACGGCGATCACGACACGGTCCGCAAGATCCTCACCGAGACCGGGGACACCTGGGCGGTGGTCGGCCTCTCCTCGAACCAGTCCCGCGCCGCCTATGGGGTCGCCGACGTCCTGCAGCGCTTCGGCAAGCGGGTCGTGCCGGTGCATCCGAAGGCGGAGACCGTGCACGGGGAGCAGGGCTACGTGTCGCTCGCGGACATCCCGTTCCCGGTTGATGTGGTCGATGTCTTCGTCAACAGCGAGCTCGCCGGGCCCGTCGCCGACGAAGGCGCCGCCATCGGCGCGAAGGCCGTGTGGTTCCAGCTCGGTGTCGTCGACGAGGGGGCGTACGAGCGGATTCGCGCCGCGGGACTGGACATGGTCATGGACAAGTGCCCCGCCATCGAGATCCCGCGGCTCGACTGAACCGGCGCGGCCACCCGTCCCCCGCTCCCGGGGCTCCGCCCCGGACCCCGCTGCTCAATCGCCGCAGGGGCTTGAGGTGGTCACCCGTCGCAGAGGGATGGATGGGCCCACCCGCCGCGGAGGCTTGATCGCCTCAATCGCCGGCGGGGCTTGAGGCGATCAAGC
>NZ_JBEOVM010000137.1:0-15179 GCF_040295505.1 Streptomyces sp. NPDC002790
CTCTCCGCCCCCGGACCCCCGCTCCTCAAACGCCGGAGGGGCTGGAAATCGGCGGGGCTCGGCGTGAGCCAGAGGGTTGCCAGGGGTGGGAGCTTCAGGGTGAGGCTTGTGGGGTGGCCGTGGCCTGGGTCGGCGGATGGTTTGAGTGGGTCGCGGGTTGTTACGTCGCTGCCGCCGTAGCGTGCGTCGTCCGTGTTGAGGGTTTCGTGCCAGGTCGGTACGGAGTCGGGGACACCCAGGCGGTATTCGTGGCGGACCACCGGGGAGAAGTTCGAGACCGACAGGAGCGGGGTGCCGTCGGACGCGTGGCGGAGGAAGGCGAAGACGTTGTCCTCCGATGCGTCGCCGGCGATCCAGGAGAAGCCGGCCGGGTCGGTGTCCTGTTCCCAGAGGGCGGGGGACTCGCGGTACAGCGTGTTGAGGTCCCGTACGAGGTCGCGGACGCCGCGGTGGTCGGGCTCGGCGGCGTACGCGGGGTCGAGGAGCCACCAGTCGGGGCCGTGGGCTTCGGACCATTCGGCGCCTTGTGCGAATTCCTGGCCCATGAAGAGGAGTTGTTTGCCGGGGTGGGCCCACATAAAGGCGAGGTAGGCGCGGTGGTTGGCGCGTTGTTGCCACCAGTCGCCGGGCATTTTGGAGACGAGTGAGCGTTTGCCGTGGACGACTTCGTCGTGGGAGATGGGCAGGACGTAGTTCTCGCTGTAGGCGTACACCATGGAGAACGTCATCTCGTTGTGGTGGAACTTGCGGTGTACGGGTTCGTGGCTCATGTAGTCGAGGGAGTCGTGCATCCAGCCCATGTTCCATTTGAGGCCGAAGCCGAGGCCGCCGAAGCCTGTCGGGCCTTCGTGGTGGGTGGCGCGGGTGACGCCGTCCCAGGCCGTCGACTCCTCGGCGATGGTGACCACGCCGGGTACCTGCCGGTAGAGGGTGGCGTTCATTTCCTGGAGGAAGGCGACGGCGTCGAGGTTTTCGCGACCGCCGAACCGGTTCGGGGTCCACTGGCCGTTTTCGCGGGAGTAGTCGAGGTAGAGCATGGAGGCGACGGCGTCGACGCGCAGGCCGTCGATGTGGAATTCCTGGCACCAGTAGAGGGCGTTGGCGACGAGGAAGTTGCGGACTTCTTTGCGGCCGTAGTCGAATTCGAGGGTGCCCCAGTCGGGGTGTGCGGCGCGCAGGGGGTCTTCGTGTTCGTAGAGGGGTTTGCCGTCGAATTCGGCCAGGGCCCAGTCGTCGCGGGGGAAGTGGGCGGGGACCCAGTCCATGAGGACGCCGATGCCGGCCTGGTGGAGGGTGTCGATGAGGTGTTTGAAGTCGTCGGGGGTGCCCAGGCGGGCGGTGGGGGCGTAGAAGCCGGTGACCTGGTAGCCCCAGGAGCCGCCGAAGGGGTGTTCGGCCACGGGCAGGAACTCGACGTGGGTGAAGCCCAAGTCCGATACGTAGGTGGGGAGTTGGTCGGCGAGTTGGCGGTAGGTGAGGCCGGGGCGCCAGGACGGCAGGTGCACCTCGTATGCCGAGAACGGTGAGGCGTGGACGGGGTGGGCGGCGCGGTGCTCCAGCCAGGCCTCGTCCTGCCACGTGTAGTGCGAGGCGTGGATGACGGAGGAGTTGGCCGGGGGCTCCTCTGTGCGCGTGGCGAGCGGGTCGGCGCGCATCGTCTTGCTGCCGTCGGGGCGGGTGATCTCGAATTTGTAGAGTTCGCCCTCGCCGATGTCGGGGACGAAGAGTTCCCAGATGCCCGATGAGCCGAGCGAGCGCATGGTGTGGGCGGCGCCGTCCCAGTAGTTGAAGGTGCCGACGATGCGGATGCCCCGGGCGTTGGGCGCCCACACCGTGAAGCGGGTGCCCTGGATGCCCTGGTGCTGCATCGGGTGTGCGCCGAGTGCCGTCCAGAGCTGTTCGTGGCGGCCCTCGGCCATCAGGTGCAGGTCGAGGTCGCCGAGGGAGGGGAGGAGGGAGTAGGAGTCCGCGATCCGTTGGGTCGTCTCGGCGTACGTGATCTCCAGTTCGTACGCGGTTGGGATCTCGCGGAGTTGGAGCAGGGCGGTGAAGAATCCGTCGCCGTCGTCGTGGAGTTCGGCGTGCAGGCCCTCCGGGGTGGTGACGGATACGTGTTGGGCGTAGGGGCGCCAGGTGCGGATGGCGGTGCCGGTGGGGGTGGGGTGTGCGCCGAGCACTCCGTGGGGGTCGTGGTGGGTTGCGTGCAGCAGCCGTGTGCGGTCGTCCGGGGGGACGGGGGCCGGGGGTGTCGTCGGGCCGGGGGTCACGGTGGGGGCCTCCTTGGGTGCCTCGTGTGTGCGTGCGGGTCTCGTGTGGTGCCGTACTTGGAGGTCGCCCCCTCCTCCCCTTCCCGTCCCGGTCCTGGGGGCTGCGCCCCCTTGCCCCCCAAAAGATTGCGCAGTTCCCCGCGCCCCTTATCCAGCCAATCGGCTTAGTGCTGTCAACGGGACCTCGAGCCAGTCCGGCCTGTGGCGGGCCTCGTACAGGGCCTCGTAGATGGCCTTGTCCGTTTCGTAGGCGCGGAGGAGGAGTGGGGTGCTGCGGGGGTCGGTGCCCGTCACCTCCGCGTAGCCGGTGCAGTACGCGGTGCGGCAGGACAGGGACCAATCCGTACCCGGGTACGCGTAGTCGAAGGAGCGGAGCATGCCGGCGATGTCGCGGTGGACGGGGTGCGGCAGGCGGCGTTCCGGGAGGGGGCGGGACGGTTCGCCCTCGAAGTCGATCAGGTGCCAGTGGCCGGACGGCGAACGCAGGCACTGGCCCAGGTGCAGGTCGCCGTGGATCCGCTGGGCCTGCCAGGTGCGGCCGTCGGTGCCGAGCCGGGCGAGCGCGTCGAAGGTGGAGCGTAAGCCGGGTACGTGGGGGAGGAGTGCGGGGACCTGTCGGGCCGTCGTCTCCAGGCGGCGCGTCATCGACTCGGCGAGCTGCTCGGTGTGGGCGCGCGTGTACGTGACCGTGGGCAGCGCGCGGGCCAGGGCCGTGTGCACCTCGGCGGTGGCGCGGCCGAGATCGCGGGCCTGAGCGGTGAAGTCCTGCTGGTTGGTGACGTGCTTGAGGGCGAGGTCCCAGCCGTCGGCCGCGCCTCTGAGGAAGGGCTGGAGGATGCCGAGGGTCGCGGGTTCGGCGGGGTGCGTACCGGCCGTCTCGAACCAGGCGACCGGCGCCGGCACTCGGTCGCAGCCCTCGCGGGCCAGGGCCAGCGGGAGTTCGAGGTCGGGGTTGAGGCCGGGGGCGACCCGGCGGAACAGCTTGGCGATGAGCGTATCGCCGTACACGACCGAGGAGTTGGACTGCTCCGCCGTAAGGGGGCGGGGCGCGAGGTCGCGTGGGACCTCGCCGTGCGGGCCGCGGTGGAAGCGGAGGGCGCCGAGCGCGCCGGGTATTCGGAGCCGTTCCAGGAGGACCGCGCTGTGGCGCGGGTCCTGGAGCGCCTCGTACGCGGTGCGTCCCGCGAGCGGGCCGCGCGTGATGTGGCCGATCACCGCGGGCGCGAGGTGCGGTGCCGGGGCCTCGGTGGTGCCGATGAGCAGTTGGTAGCGGTCGCCGGTCCCCTCCTCGTCGGCCGGTGGCTGGTGGGCGCGGACGAGGAGGTGCAACAGGGCGGCGTCCGGCAGCAGTTCGGTGACGGCGTCCAGGGTGAAGCCGGTGACCGGGCGGCCCTTGCCGGCGAACCAGCGCTGGCGGGGCAGCCATTCACGCAGCAACGGATCGAGCGACATGAGCAGTTCGGATTCTCCGGCCGTCGGGGCGGCGGGCCGGGTTGCGGCTTCCGACATGGCGTCGTGTCCTTTCCCCGATGTATTTGTGGAGAGTGCCCAGGTGTGTCGGTGTCAGTCCTCGCGGAGTCGGTCGTCAGTCCTTGCGGAGACGGAACCAGTAGAAGCCGTGTCCCGCCAGTGTCAGGAGGTACGGCAGTTCGCCGATGGCCGGGAAACGCACCCCGCCGATCAGTTCCACCGGGTGTCGTCCGTTGAACGACTGGAGGTCCAGCTCGGTGGGCTGCGCGAAGCGGGAGAAGTTGTGCACGCACAGGACCAGGTCGTCCCCTCCGTCCTCGGTCGCGGGGGCCTCGCGCAGGAAGGCGAGTACCGCCGGGTTGGAGGAGGGGAGTTCGGTGTAGGAGCCGAGGCCGAAGGCGGGGTTCTGTTTGCGGATCTCGATCATGCGGCGGGTCCAGTGCAGCAGGGACGACGGGGAGGACATCGACGCCTCCACGTTGGTGACCTGGTAGCCGTAGACCGGATCCATGATCGTGGGCAGGAACAGCCTTCCCGGGTCGCTCGATGAGAAGCCGGCGTTGCGGTCCGGGGTCCACTGCATCGGCGTGCGGACGGCGTCGCGGTCGCCGAGCCAGATGTTGTCGCCCATGCCGATCTCGTCGCCGTAGTAGAGGATCGGCGTGCCGGGCAGCGACAGGAGGAGCGCGGTGAAGAGTTCGATCTGGTTGCGGTCGTTGTCCAGGAGGGTCGCGAGGCGGCGGCGGATGCCGATGTTGGCGCGCATCCGCGGGTCCTTGGCGTACTCCGCGTACATGTAGTCGCGTTCCTCGTCGGTGACCATCTCGAGGGTGAGCTCGTCGTGGTTGCGCAGGAAGATGCCCCACTGGCAGCCGTCCGGGATCGGTGGCGTCTTGGCGAGGATCTCCGAGACCGGGTAGCGGGATTCGCGGCGGACCGCCATGAAGATCCTTGGCATCACCGGGAAGTGGAACGCCATGTGGCATTCGTCGCCGCCGGTGTCGGGTGCGCCGAAGTAGTCGACGACGTCCTCGGGCCACTGGTTGGCCTCCGCGAGCAGGACGACGTCGGGGTACTGGGCGTCGATCTCCTTGCGGACCCGTTTGAGGAAGGCGTGGGAGGCCGGGAGGTTCTCGCAGTTGGTGCCCTCCTCGGCGTACAGGTAGGGGACCGCGTCCAGGCGGAAGCCGTCGATGCCCAGGTCGAGCCAGAAGCGCAGGGCGGCCAGGATCTCCTCCTGGACGGCCGGGTTCTCGTAGTTGAGGTCGGGCTGGTGGGAGAAGAAGCGGTGCCAGAAGTACTGCTTGCGGACCGGGTCGAAGGTCCAGTTCGAGGCCTCGGTGTCCACGAAGATGATCCGGGCGTCCGCGTACTGCTTGTCGTCGTCGGCCCACACGTAGTAGTCGCCGTAGGGGCCTTCGGGATCGGAGCGCGACTGCTGGAACCACTCGTGCTGATCACTCGTGTGGTTCATGACGAAGTCGATGATCACGCGCATCCCGCGCTGGTGCGCCGCGTCCACGAACTCCACGAAGTCCGCCAGGTCGCCGAACTCGGGGAGCACCGAGGTGTAGTCCGAGACGTCGTAACCACCGTCCTTGAGCGGGGACTTGAAGAACGGCGGGAGCCAGAGGCAGTCGACGCCGAGCCACTGGAGGTAGTCCAGCTTCGCCGTGATGCCCTTCAGATCTCCGACGCCGTCGCCGTTGCTGTCCTGGAAGGAACGGACCAGCACTTCGTAGAAGACCGCGCGCTTGAACCAATCCGGGTCCCGGTCCTTCGCAGGGGTGTCCTCGAAGGTGTCCGGGACGGGCTCATTCATCATCATGGTGTGGGTGACCCTCCGAATCCCATGTCCCGTCCGTGCCGGTGAGTTCATCGCGGCGTGGACGGTGACGGGAGGACGAGGATGTGCGCGGGCGTGCGGCCCGGCTCTAGGCGCACATAGTTCGTCCTGCTCCAGTGATAGGTGTCGCCGGTGAGTTCGTCGCGCACCGGCACGGATGCGTGCCAGTCGAGCCCCAGGCGTGGCATGTCCAACGACACTGTCGCCTCCTGGGTGTGGTGCGGGTCGAGGTTCACGACCACCAGAACCGTGTTCGAGCCCTGTGCGGTGGTGGCGGTCTTCGAGTACACGAGCACCGCGTCCTGATCGGCCTCGTGGAAGTGCACGTCGCGCAGGGTGCGCAGCGCCGGGTTGCGGCGCCGGATCGCGTTCAGCGCGGTGATCAGCGGGGCGATCGTGCGGCCCTCCCGCTCGGCCGACTCCCAGTCCCGCGGGCGGAGTTGATACTTCTCGGAGTGGAGATACTCCTCGCTCCCCGCCCGCAGCGGGGTGTTCTCGCACAGTTCGTACCCGCTGTAGACACCCCAGGTGGGCGAGAGCGTCGCGGCGAGCACGGCACGCAGCTCGAACGCGGGACGGCCGCCGTCCTGCAAGAACGCGTGCAGGATGTCCGGGGTGTTCACGAAGAAGTTCGGACGCATGTACGCGGCCGACTCCCCGGCCAACTCGCGGGCGTAAGCGGTGAGTTCCTGCTTCGAATTGCGCCAGGTGAAGTACGTGTACGACTGCTGGAAGCCGACCGCCGCCAGAGTGTGCATCATCGCGGGCCGGGTGAACGCCTCCGCCAGGAAGATCACGTCCGGGTCGCTGCCGTTGATGTCCGCGATCACCTGCTCCCAGAAGACCACCGGCTTGGTGTGCGGATTGTCGACCCGGAAGATCCGCACCCCGTGCCCCATCCACAGCCGCAGGATCCGGACCGTCTCCGCGATCAGGCCCGGCATGTCCTGGTCGAAGGCGAGCGGGAAGATGTCCTGGTACTTCTTCGGCGGATTCTCCGCATACGCGATCGTGCCGTCCGCACGGTGCTGGAACCAGTCCGGATGCTTCTGCACCCACGGATGATCCGGCGAGCACTGCAACGCGAAGTCGAGGGCCACCTCCATGCCCAACTCCCGCGCCCGGTCCACGAAATGGTCGAAGTCCTCGAAGGTGCCCAGGTCCGGATGGAGCGCGTCGTGACCGCCCTCGTGCGAACCGATCGCCCATGGCACCCCCACGTCATCCGGGCCGGGCGACAGCGAGTTGTTCGGCCCCTTGCGGAACGTGCTGCCGATGGGGTGCACGGGCGGCAGATACACCACGTCGAAGCCCATCGCCGCAATGGCCGGAAGCCGCCGCGCCGCCGTACGGAACGTCCCACTCACCGGCCGCACGCCCGGCTTCACGACGGCACCCTCGGACCGCGGGAAGAACTCGTACCAGGACCCGAACAACGCCCGCTCCCGCTCCACCATGAGCGGCAACTTCCCGCTGCGCGTGACGAGTTCGCGCAGAGGGTGGCGGGCGAGGGCCCGCTGGACCTCGGGGGCGAGCGCCGCGGCGAGCCGGGTGGGGGCCGCGCGTGTGGTGTCGCGGAGTGCGGCAGCGGCCCGCGCGACCGCTTCGCGCAGCGGCGCGGGGACGCTCTTCGCGGCGCGTTCGTGGAGCAACGCGCCCTCCTCCAGGACGAGTTCGGTGTCGATGCCCGCCGGGATCTTGACCTTCGCGGTGTGCCGCCACGTCGCCACGGGGTCGCCCCACGCCTCGACCCGGTAGGTCCAGCGCCCTGCCGCGTCCGGGGTGACCTCGGCGCCCCAGCGGTCGGTGCCGGGGGCCAGCTCGCGCATCGGTGTCCAGGGGCCCGGCTCGCCGTCCGGGCCGCGCAGCACGACGTTCGCGGCGACGGCGTCGTGCCCCTCGCGGAACACGGTGGCCGTGACCAGGAAGGTCTCGCCGACCACGGCCTTTGCGGGGCGTCGGCCGTGCTCGACGACGGGGCGTACGTCGCGGATCGGGATGCGGCCCGTGGTGGCCCGCGGTTTGGGGGGCGTACGAGGTGAGCGAGGCGTACGGGACGTGCGCGAGGCGTGCGAAGGGGATCGCTTTGCGGGCATGACCGCTCCTGTCCGCGGGGGATCGGGGGTGCGGAAACGAGATTCGGGGAGAGGGCCGTGCGGTGAAGCCGTGCGGCGTACCGGTGGAGCCTTCCACGCTCCATCGACGGGCAATCCGTGTAGTACCAAGTACTCGCCACTACTGGCGCGTAAGGGAACACATAAGACCGGTCCCGCCGAAAACGACGGGACCGGGTCATGAACTCACCTCCTCCTACGGGTTGTTGACCTGAAGCAGCTTGTTGGGTGAGCCGAGTCCCGCGCCCGTCACCTTGCCGGTCGCGGCACGTTCGGTCAGTGCCTTGCTCACCTCGGCGGGCGACGCCGTCGCGTGGTCGGCGAGGTACAGCGCGGCCGCGCCCGCGACGTGCGGTGACGCCATGGACGTGCCGGAGAAGGTGGCCTTCCCCGAGTCGCTCATGTACGAGGCGGACGTGATGTCCACGCCGGGGGCGAACAGGTCGAGGCGAGTACCCCAATTGGAGAAGCTCGCACGCGCGTCCTTCTTGTCGCTCGCGCCGACGGTGATCGCTTCCTTGACGCGGGCCGGCGAGTACAGCTCCGCGGGCATGTTGTCGTTGCCCGCGGCCACCGTGTAGGTGACGCCGGAGGCGATGGAGTTCCGTACGGCGGCGTCGAGTTGGGCGTTCGCGTAGCCGCCGAGGCTCAGGTTCGCCACGGCGGGCCGCTGGGCGTGCTTCGTCACCCAGTCGATGCCCGCGAGCACCTGTGCCGTCGTGCCGGACCCGTCGTTGTCGAGCACGCGCACGCCGACCACGTCGGCCTGTTTGGCGACGCCGTACTGCTCGCCCGCGACGGTCCCGGCGACATGGGTGCCGTGCCCGTTGCCGTCCTGGGCGGTCGAGTCGTTGTCGACGAAGTCCCAGCCGCTCGTGGCCCGGCCGCCGAAGTCGCGGTGGGTGGCGCGGATGCCGGTGTCGATGACGTAGACGTGCACGCCGGCGCCCGCGGACTCGGGCCAGGTGTACGACTTGTCGAGCGGCAGATCGCTCTGGTCGATGCGGTCCAGGCCCCACGACGGCGGGTTCTTCTGGGTGTGTTCCATGGTGACCTGGGAGTCCTGGACGACCGACGCGACGTTGCCGTCGGCCGCCAGCCGCTTGGCCTGACCCGCGCCGAGGGTCACCGCGTAGCCGTTGAGCGCCCGGCTGTAGGTGTGGCGTATTTCCGCCCCGTACTTCTCCGCGAGGTCCTTGCCCGCGGTGGACGGGGCCTTCGTGTCCCCCTTCAGTGTCACTATGTAGCTGCCCGCTATGGCGCCCGGCTCCCCGGCGCCGAATATCCGTCCCTGTGCGGGGGCGGCGTCCGCGGGCAGCGTGATGGCCGAAAGCATCGCGACCGTGGCGACCGCGGTGAGCCCACCGGCCCAGCGCGTCCGTCGCTTTCGCGTCACTCGCACGGTCCCTGCCATGGATGAGTTCCCCTCCTCAACTCGGCGCGATGTCACGCCAATTGGCAGCCTCTCGTGTGGTGTGAAGCACCACAAGGAGGTACGAGGTGGCGGAATCGGCCATATCGGTCGTGAGGGATGTGCGTTTGAGTTGCGGCGTTTTTCGGTCTCCGTACGGGGTTTTCGGTCGGTCCCGCGGATCGCGCAATTCCCTGGCGTGGCGCACGGCGACGTCCGATGATGAAGCGGTGTCGATCATTCACCGCACCACACTCACGCCCACCAAGCTCGAACTCCTCGCCGACTGGCTGCCGAAGCAGCCCTGGTACCAGGGCACCGGTGCCCCGGAGCTGACCAAGGCCGGCGGGTTCCGGCTCGATGATCCGGCCGGGGAGGTCGGCCTCGAGTTCATGGCCGCGACGGATGTCTCGGGCCCCGAGCCGGTGACGTACCACGTGCCGATGGCCTACCGCGGGGCCCCACTGGAGGGCGCCGCGGACGACGCGCTCATCGGCACCCTGGAGCACGGCGTGCTCGGTGCGCGCTGGGTGTACGACGGGGCCAAGGACCCGCTGCTCGTAAGGGAGTTGACCGCCCTGCTGAAGGGCGAAGTGCGTGCGCACGCACAGAGCGTCGACGGGGCGCTCGACCCGACCGTGCACGCCCGGATCACCGCCGACGACGTACGGCCCGAGATCGTGCGCGTCCTGGAGGCCGGGGCGAAGGCTCCCGACGACGCCGTCGGCGAGGTGTCCGCCGAATGGGCCGCGGAGGACGAGCGGCGGGTCCGTGGGGTTTTCGTGGTGGTCCGTGCCGGCTGACGACCTCTGGGCGTTGCGTGCCTCTGGGTGATCATGAAATCTGACATCGTGGGCAGGTTGCCGATGACCTATGGCGGCAACTTCCCGTACCGACGTCCGAATGGTTTGGATGTGGTTTTTTGATCTGGGGGACAACACGCATGACAGCGACCCGACGTCCGCGACGGCTGGCACGCATCTTCACGGGAGCGGCCCTCACGGTGGGCGCGCTGCTCGGCGCCGCGGCCGCACCGGCCGCGGCCTACGACCCCAACCCCGACGCGGCGGTCACCTACCGGCAGGCCGCGGGCGGCAGCGTCGGCGCCGACGTGGCGCTGACGCAGAACGGTTCCCGCCTCGGTGAGGTGGAGTTCCAGCCGGAGACGCAGCAACTGCGGGTGTACGACACCCGCAACGACGGCGACACGTTCTACGTGCACGTCTCCTCCACGACGAACGGTGTCACGCACAACCTGGGCACGTACGCCGCACCCGGCAGCGAGGCTCCCGTGGACTTCCTCGTGAAGGACTTCCACCTGACCAGGGGCACCCCCGTCGACATCGAGGTGTACGACGACGCGGGACTCACCGACTACATCGGTGGGGCGCGCGGCACCGGTGCGGCCATCGCCTGACACCGGCCCCCGGGCCCGGAACGTACGGCGGTCGGGGCGCGCGCCGCGCGCGCCCCGACCGCCGTACGCGTTTCGGCGCCCTGTCCCGCGCCGTGGCCGGGCGGCTACCGTCGGGGGCACGACTCAGGCATCCGACGCGCAACCGCAGAGGTGAGCACGTGAAGGCCATTCGTCGATTCACCGTCCGCCCGGTCCTGCCCGAACCCCTCGCCCCGCTGCACGAGTTGGCGCGCAATCTCCGCTGGTCGTGGCATGCCGGGACCCGTGACCTGTTCGCCTCGGTGGACGCCGGTCGCTGGGCCGGAACCGGCGGTGATCCGCTGCGGCTGCTCGGCGGCGTACCGCCCGAGCGGCTCGCCCGGCTCGCGGGCGACGAGGAATTCCTCGCGAGGCTGAGCGGGGTCGCCGACGATCTGCGCGGCTATCTGCACGACGACCGCTGGTACCAGGAGCGGGCACGGCAGTCCCAACTCCCTTCCGGTATCGCCTACTTCTCGCCCGAGTTCGGCATCACGGCGGCGCTTCCGCAGTACTCGGGCGGCCTCGGGATCCTCGCCGGTGACCACCTCAAGGCCGCGAGCGACCTCGGGGCGCCGCTGATCGGCGTAGGGCTGCTGTACCGGCACGGCTACTTCCGGCAGTCGCTCTCGCGGGACGGCTGGCAGCAGGAGACGTACCCGGTCACCGACCCGAACGAGCTGCCGCTCGCCCTGCTGCGGGAGCCCGACGGCAGCCCCGTGCACCTCGCGCTCGCGCTGCCCGGCGGGCGGCGGCTGCTCGCGCGGGTGTGGCAGGCGCAGGTGGGGCGGGTGCCGCTGCTCCTTCTCGACTCGGACGTCGAGGAGAACGACGCCCGCGAACGGGATGTGACCGACCGGCTCTACGGCGGCGGCAGCGAGCACCGGCTGTTGCAGGAGATGCTGCTCGGGATCGGCGGGGTGCGCGCCGTACGCGCGTACTGCCGGCTCACCGGGCATCCGGCGCCCGAGGTCTTCCACACCAACGAGGGGCACGCCGGGTTCCTCGGTCTGGAACGGATCGCCGAACTCGCCGAGCAGGGCGCGGACTTCGACTCGGCGCTCGAAGCGGTGCGGGCGGGCGCCGTCTTCACCACGCACACCCCCGTCCCCGCCGGAATCGACCGCTTCGACCGGGAGCTCGTCGCCCGCCACTTCGGCGCGGCGGCCGAGCTGCCGGGTCTCGACGTGCAGCGCATCCTCGGCCTCGGCATGGAGACGTACGCGGGCGGCGACCCGAACGTCTTCAACATGGCGGTGATGGGGCTGCGGCTCGCGCAGCGCGCCAACGGCGTCTCCACGCTGCACGGGTCCGTCAGCCGGGACATGTTCGCCGGTCTTTGGCCGGGATTCGACGTCGAGGAGGTGCCGATCGCCTCCGTGACCAACGGCGTGCACGCCCCGACGTGGGTCGCCCCCGAGGTGTACCGGCTCGGCGCGCGGCAGATCGGGGAGCGGCGCACCGAGGACGCCCTGTCGGTCGGCGGCTCGGACCGCTGGGACGCCGTCGGCGAGATCCCCGACCGGGACATCTGGGAGCTGCGCGGCGAACTGCGCCGCCAGCTCGTCGACGAGGTGCGCGAGCGGCTCGCCGCCTCCTGGCGGCAGCGCGGCGCGGGCGCGGCCGAACTCGGCTGGATCGACGGCGTGTTGGACCCCGACGTGCTCACCATCGGCTTCGCCCGGCGCGTGCCCTCGTACAAGCGGCTCACGCTGATGCTGCGCGATCCGGACCGACTGATGCGGCTGCTGCTCGACGAGGAGCGGCCGATCCAGATCGTCGTCGCGGGCAAGGCGCACCCGGCGGACGACGGTGGCAAGCGGCTCGTGCAGGAGCTGGTGCGGTTCACCGACGACCCGAGGGTGCGGCACCGCATCGTCTTCCTGCCCGACTACGGGATGGCGATGGCGCAGAAGCTCTACCCCGGCTGCGACGTGTGGCTGAACAATCCGCTGCGCCCGCTGGAGGCCTGCGGCACGTCCGGCATGAAGGCGGCCCTCAACGGCTGCCTCAACCTGTCCGTCCTGGACGGTTGGTGGGACGAATGGTTCGCGCCCGACTACGGCTGGGCGATCCCGACGGCCGACGCTTCCCCAAGCTCTCAACTACGTTCGAGCAGGGGAGACCCCATCACCACCGACGAGCACCGGCGCGACGACCTGGAGGCGGCCGCGCTGTACGACCTCCTGGAGCGCAGGGTGACGCCGCGCTTCTACGAGCGGGGCCCCGAGGGGCTGCCCGACCGCTGGATCGAGATGGTCCGCCGGACCCTCACCCACCTCGGCCCGAAGCTCCTCGCGGGCCGCATGGTCCGCGCGTACGTGGACCAGCTGTACGCCCCGGCCGCCGCGTCGGCCCGCTCGCTGGACGCGGACGCCGCCCGGGACCTCGCCGCGTGGAAGGCACGGGTCCGCGCCGCCTGGCCGCGCGTCACGGTCGACCATGTGGAGGCCTCGACGGGAAGCACCGAACTGGGTGCCACCCTCGGCCTCCATGTCCGCGTCGCCCTCGGCGAGTTGGGGCCCGACGACGTCGAGGTGCAGGCCGTCGCGGGGCGCGTCGACACCGAGGACCGGATCACCGAACCGACGACGGTGCCGCTGAAGCCCGTCGGTGGCCCGGACGCCGAGGGCCGCTGGGCGTACGAGGGACCGCTCGCCCTCGACCGCAGTGGACCCTACGGCTACACCGTCCGGGTGCTGCCCGCGCATCCGCTGCTCGCTTCGGCGGCGGAGACGGGGCTCGTGACGGTGCCTTCGCAGGAAGCGGGCGAGGGCGGCGGGGTGTTGCTGCGGTGAGTCCTACGTGGCGGTGAGCGCTACTTGACGTTGACGCCCGACCAGGCGGCCGCCACGGCCTTGGACTCCGCCGAGTCCGCCCCGTACAGGTCCTTGGCGGCGTCCAGCGTGCCGGTGCGCGCCGCCGCGTAGTCGGTGTTCGACGTGAAGTACGTCGTCAGCGCCTTGAACCAGATCTGCTCGGCCTTGTCGCGGCCGATCCCGGTGACCGTGGAGCCGTCGGACGTCGGGGAGTCGTAGTCGACGCCGTTGATGGTCTTCTTGCCGCTGCCCTCGCTGAGCAGGTAGAAGAAGTGGTTCGCGATGCCCGACGAGTAGTGGACGTCGACGTCGCCCGCGTCCGACTTCCAGGCGTCGAGCGAGCTGCCGTCCTTGCTCGGCTTGTCCATGTAGCGCAGCGGGGTGCCGTCGCCGTTGATGTCGATCTGCTCGCCGATGAGGTAGTCGCCGACGTCCTTGCTGTTCTTGGCGTAGAACTCGACGGACGTGCCGAAGATGTCGGACGTCGCCTCGTTGAGGCCGCCGGACTCGCCGCTGTAGACGAGGTTCGCGGTCGCCGACGTGACGCCGTGGCTCATCTCGTGCGCGGCCACGTCGAGCGAGGTGAGGGGGTTCTTGTTGCCCTCGCCGTCGCCGTACGTCATGCAGAAGCAGCTGTCGTCCCAGAAGGCGTTGGAGTAGTCGTTGCCGTAGTGGACCCGCGAGTACGCGCCCTTGCCGTCGCCGTTGATTCCGCTGCGGCCGTGCACCGACTTGTAGTAGTCCCAGGTGACCTGTGCGCCGTAGGCGGCGTCGACGCCGGCGGTGGCCGCGTCGTTGTTCGTGCCGTCGCCCCACTTGTCGTCGGCGTCGGTGAACAGCGTGCCCTTGCCGGACTCGCCGTGCTCGAGGTCGTACGTGGAGTGGCCGCCGCGTTCGGCGTCCGTGAGGGAGAACTCGGAGCCGGAGCCGCTCGTCCCGATGTCGACGCTGCCGCTGTACTGGGACTCGCCCGTGCCGGTGCGGATCTCGTCGTACTCGAAGATCTTCTTGCCGGTCTTGGCGTCCGTGATGACGTGCAGCCGGCTCGGCGTGCCGTCCTTCTTCGTCGACGTGACGACCTTGTCGTACGCGAGTCTCGGGGTGCCGGAGGCGGCCCAGACGACCTTCCGGGCGCCGGACGGGGCGGCCTTGAGGGAGACGCCGCTGGTCGCCACGTCGATGGACTTGGACGTCGCGCGGGTGACGCCCTCCTGCTTGCCCGCCTTCGTCTCGTGGACGACGAGGTCGCCGCCGAGCACGGGGAGGCCGTCGTACGTGCGGTCGTAGCGGGTGTGGGTCGTGCCGTCGCGGTCCTCGACCACGTCGCGGACGACGAGCTTCTCCTTGGAGCCGAGCTTCAACTCCTTCGCCGTGGCCGAGAGCGTGGAGGTGTCGGCGGCGGCGCCGGTCGTGCCGAGCGAGCCGGCCAGCAGCGCGCCGGCGGCAACTGCCGTGGCGACGGCAAGCGTTGTGCGGCGGGTCGTGTGGCGGGATATGTGGCCAGATGCGTGGGGAGTCACGAAGAAAGCTCCTTGTGTGATGTGGGGGGTGAGCTTTGCCGTGCGGGTAGTACGGGTTGTGCGGGAAGACTGTGGCAGTTGATGACCGGGAATGTCATGTACGTGATCGGAGTTTGGCCGGAATTCGTTCGTTGAGCGAAAACTGACGGTCGCATTGCGAACAACGCATGAACGAGCGCGCCGCGCCGGGGAGTTGAACCCCGGCCCGGGCCGGCCACTGGGTGGGGTGCGGTGGTCGTGGACGTCAGAATTGAACAGGTGTTTTAACCCGTGTACTGAGGGGCGAGGTGCTAGGCC
>NZ_JBEOVM010000138.1:0-14848 GCF_040295505.1 Streptomyces sp. NPDC002790
GGCTCCCGTACGGCACCGGTGTCGTACGCGTCGACGAGACCACGCACGACCAGCCCGGCGCGCAGGCCGAGCACCGGGGCGGCTGGCTGGACGCGCGCCTCCAGCTGACCGATCTGCGCGATCTGACCACCGCCGTCGGCCGCCTGCGCCGCCTCTTCGACCTCGACGCCGATCCGTACGCGATCGACGAGCGGCTCGCCCTCGACCCGCGGCTCGCACCACTGGTCGCCGCCCGGTCGGGGCTGCGCTCGCCCGGCGCCGCCGACCCCGACGAACTGGCGTTGCGCCTGGTCGCGGGGCCCGCGGAGGCCGTGCGGCTCGTCGAGCGGTACGGCAAGCGGCTCGACGCGCCCAGTGGCAGCGTCGACCGGCTGTTCCCCGCGCCGGGGGAGCTGGCCGACGAGCCGGGCACGCTCGGCGCGCTCGCCCGCGCACTGGACTCCGGTGCGCTCCGTCTCGACCCGGGCGCCGACCGGGACGACGCCGAAGCGGCGCTGCGCGCGCTGCCCGGCATGCCCGCGCGCACCGCCGCCCTGATCCGCCTGCGGGCCCTGGGCGACCCGGACGTGGCCGTGCCCGACGACTCCATGACCGATGACGCGTGGCGCCCCTGGCGCTCGTACGCGCGCCAACACCTCATCGTAGAAGGACAGTTGTGAACACAGGACACCGCACGACCCGCGAGACCGGCACGACCTACTACACGACCCTGCCCAGCCCCCTCGGCGAGTTGCTGCTCACCGCCGACTCGTCCGGCGCTCTCACCTCCCTCTCCGTACCCGAACAGAAGGGTGGCCGGGTCGTTGGTGAGGGATGGGTGCACGAACCCGCCCGGTTCGCCGCGGTTGAGCGGCAGCTCGCCGCGTACTTCGCCGGTGAACTCAAGGAATTCGAGCTGGAGTTGAAGCCTGAGGGCACCGAGTTCCGGCGGCGGGTCTGGGACGCGCTCGACGACGTGCCGTACGGGGCCACCACCACGTACGGCGAAGTGGCCGCCCGCATCGGTGCCTCGCGCGCCGCCGTCCGGGCCGTCGGCGGCGCGATCGGCGCCAACCCGCTGCTGATCGTGCGCCCATGCCACCGGGTGATCGGCGCGAACGGCGCACTGACCGGGTACGCGGGCGGCTTGGAACGCAAGGTCGAGCTGCTGACGCTGGAGGGTTCCCTCTGAGCTCTGAGCCATGAGCCATGAGCGACAGGGACAGGCCTACGCCTCCGGGCCGAGCGCCACCGCCGCCGTGTACCCCTCGGGCATCGGCACGTCGCGCAGTGACCAGCCGTCCGGTGCGCCGGGGGAGTCGGCCCTCGTGCCCACGTAGTCGCGGTCGGTACCGCGCGACAAGCCCGTGCCGAGCCCCTTCAGGTAGGCCTCCTTGCGGACCCAGGCGCGGGCCACGGCGAGCCGGCGCTCCCCGGGCCCCGCGAGCGTCGCCAGCTCCGCGCGTTCGCGTGGGTGCAGCACCGCCGTGAGCTCCTCGGCGACCTCGGCCGAAGGCAGCTCCTCCACGTCGGCGCCAACCGGCGCGGGCGCCAGCGTCACCAGGGCGAGGTCCCCGCTGTGGGAGAGGGAGAAGTGCAGGTCGGGGGCGTCGGAGAGGGCCGGGCGGCCGTGAGGGCCGCCGCAGCCGGGGCAGGGCAGACGCGTGAACCGTACGTCGCCGGGGGCGCGGCCGAGCCGGTCGCCCAGGATGCGGCGGAGCGCGAGATGCGCGGCGACGTAACGCACGCGGTGCCGGTCGAAGTGAAAGGCCGCGGCACGCCGCACCTCCTCGGTGTCGAGCACGTCGGGCACCGCCGTCACGTCCGCGCCGGACGCGTCCTCCGCCGTCTCCACCAGCCACAGTCGCACCGGCCCCGCAGCGGACAGTTCCCTCACGCCGACATCCCCCTCACCCGTCCCTGCGCGAAGCGCTACGCGTCGCGCTTCGTGCGGCTCCGCCACCGCACGATCACATACGCCCCGAGCGCGATCACCGCCGCCCCCAGCACCACCTTCGAGAGCACCCCGACGTACCCCTCCACGAGATCCCACTGATCGCCCAGCCAGTACCCGGCCAGGATCAGGACCGCGTTCCAGGCCAGCGAGCCGATCGCGGTGAGCGTGAGGAACGCCGGCAGGCGCATCCGCTCCACGCCCGCCGGGATCGAGATGAGGCTGCGGAAGACCGGCACCATTCTGCCGAGCAGCACCGCCTTCGTGCCGTGCCGCTGGAACCACGCCTCCGTGCGCTCCAGATCGGAGACCTTCACCAGCGGAATCCGGCCCCACAGCGCGTACATCCGCTCACGGCCGATGACCCGGCCGACCCAGTGGAGGACCGCCGCGCCGGCCACCGAGCCGAGCGTCGTCCACACGACGGCCGAGACGAGCGTGATCGAGCCCATGCTCGCGGCGAAGCCGGTGAGCGGCAGGATTACCTCGCTCGGCAGCGGCGGGAACAGGTTCTCCAGGGCGATCAGCAGTCCGGCGCCGGGGCCGCCGAGCGTGCCGATGAGGTCGGCCGCCCAGCCGGCCAGGCCGCCGGTGGGCTCCGCCGGAGCGGCCAGGTTCAGGGAGTGCATGCGAGGTCGGTCTCTCCAGCGTGGACGAACTCCCGAGGGTAACCGTTCGGCAAAATGAGTGACTCGGCCCCCAGATCTCGGCCCCCAGATCTCAGCCCCAGATCACGGAGCCCAGCCAGGCCCCGACGATCAGCAGGCACGCGAACAGCTCCACCAGCACGTTGGAGCCGCCCGCCCGCATGGCGACACGCGTCGACACGAGCGCGTCCCCGTGGCTCCCGAGCCGCAGCCGCTCCGATACGTAGATCCCGCCCATGTACCCCGGCACCGCCCCGACCACCGGCACCACGCAGAACCCGATCACCGCGCCCGCGCCCGCCCAGAACTCCAGGCGGCGGGTCGCGCCCGCCTGCCGGAGGCGGCGCGGTGGCAGCTGCCAGCGCAGTACAAGGGAGGCCAGCAGGACGACGGTGGCGCCGACGAGGACACCCCAGGTGAGCCCGTTCGGGTCCCGCAGCGCCCACACGGCGACCGCGGCCCACACGAGCCATGATCCGGGTACGCCCGGCACCAGCACCCCGCACAGGCCCAGCGCCATCACGGCACCGACCAGGAGGAGTTCCCACGCTCCCATGTGCACAGGGTCCCCCAAGTGCGGCGAAAGCGCAGGTCAACGGAGTCCTCATGGGGGCTCATCGAGCCAACTGGACATCAACCGGACCCACCGGCCCGCGAGAGGGTTCAGCGGGCCACCCAGCCCCGTTCGTACGCATGCCACCCGAGCTGCAGCCGCGTGGTCACGCCCGCCAGTTCCATCAGCCGTTTCACTCGACGCTGCACCGTCCTCAGCCCCAGGTCCAGCTGCTTGGCCACGCTCGCATCCGTCAGACCGGCGAGCAGCAGCGAGAGGATCTCCAGGTCGACGCCGTCGGGGCCCTCCGTGCCGACCTCCTCCACCGTGCCCGCCGCCCCGAGGCGCAGCGGCAGCGCCTGCCGCCACACGGCCTCGAAGAGTCCGTTCAGCGTTTCGAGCAGCCCGCTCGCGTGCACCACCAGGGCGGCGGGTTCGGCGGCGTGCCGGGTCAGCGGCACCATGGCGAGCGTCCGGTCGGCGATCACCAGCTTCGTCGGCACCCGGTCCACGACCCGTACCTGCTCGTTCCGGCCGATCGCCGCCGACAGCTCGGTCAGGCCTGCCGACATGGTGAGCACCTCGCGTTCGAGGACGACGCGGTAGCCGACGCCCCGGCTGACGGCCTGCTCCTCCGCGTCGTTGTCCGTGGCGGACACGGCGATCGGGGTGCCGGTGACGAGGGCGCACACCTCCTTGGTCGCGCCCAGTTGGATCTGCAGGAACCGCTGGGCCGCGGCCGCCGCCCCTGTCACCACCTCGACCAGGTCGTGCGCGGCAGGCTCGGTGGCCTGCGCCCGGAACTCCGCGGCGAGCCGGGCCGCCGCCAGCTCCGCCTCGTCCAGCTCGTGCCGCCGCTGCGTGAGCAGCGCGCCGAGCGCGACCCCGGGCGGCGCCGCCACCCAGCGCCCGGGGCGCGCCGAAGACTGGGCTGCGAGCCCGTGCTGCTCCAGGCGGCGCAGCGCGTGCTCGGTCTCGTGCTCGGCGCGGGTGAGCCGACGTGCCAGGTCGGGGACGTCGGCCGCGCCCACCGCGACGAGCGCCCGGTACGCCGCCTCGTGCCCCTCGTCCAGACCTATCGCGTGCAGCATGCGGCGATCCCCTCCCCAGTGAACCGTTCCAACACCTCCCCCGTGGCGGGAAACAGCCACGGCACATTCCCGCCGCTCCCATCTTCCCTGTACCGGCCGTCACTCTGCCAATGTGGCGCCACCGCAGCACCAACACCCGCTGGGAATGCGGCCTTTGGCCCATATTCATCCGCGCGCCTGCTGGGGAGTGCGGTGCGGCCGTACGACGTGCGTGAGTTCGTACGCTCACCCGATCCGGTCCGCCGGGCGGTCCTCCCGTGGGGGGTGGGGCCGTCCGGCGGGCCCATTTCGGTGGGCTTTTCCCGATGCCCCGTTTTCGTACGGCCCGTGCCGTGGACAATGAGGGCATGAGCCAGCAGGGGGAGAGGCCCACCGGTCACCCGGCCCAAGGGGACGACTGGTGGGGGAAGTTGTACGACGACGAGGCGGCCGGGGACACCGGGCCGGCCCCGGCCCCGGACACCCTGGACGACCGCTTCACCTCAGCCGAAGCGCTCGCGCCTCCGCGCCCGGCGACCGCCCCCGCGCCCGACGCCGTTGGCCCCGAGCCGGGCCCTCCGGAGCCCCCGCCCCTGCCGGGGCCTCGGGGCGTCGACGATCCGCCGGTCCCGCCGGAGGCCGGCCACGCCGTGTACCCGGAGACGGGGCGCGTCTGGGATGTCGCGGGCACACCACCGTCGCCCCCGGCGGAAGCTGCGCCACCCCCGCCGGACAAGCCACGAGCCGATCCCGACGCCCCTCCGGCGGAAGCGCCCCAGGCGGAACCGGTCGAGGACGCCACGCCCCCCGCGCCCCGGCGGCCACCGGGCCCTCCGCCCCCGCCGGACACGCCCCCGCCCCTGCCGGAGGCGGTTCGTGTCGGATATGTAGGGGACGGGCCGCCCACGTATGAGGCGGAGCCCACCGCCTTGCCGTTGGCTGATCCCGAGGAGCTCGAGGGACTGGTCCCGGACACCGTGCTCGACGGTGCGCGGTGCGGGGGTTCGACCCTGAGGGCCGTGTCCGTGCGGGGGGATTCCGCGCGGTACCGGGGGGAGCCGCGGCGCGACAGCCTGCTCACCGCGCGGTTCGGGAGCGGGACGGGCGCGCTGATCCTCGTCGCCATGGCCACCGGCGCCCGCGCCACACCCGGCGCGCACCGGGCCGCCGCCGAGGTCTGCGAGTGGATCGGGCGGGCGGTGGGGCTGAGCCACGCGCGGCTCGCGGAGGACGTCCGGGCGGGCCGGCGCGGCGACCTGAAGTCCGGGCTGCACCGGCTCACCGACCGCAGCCTCGGCAAACTGCGGGCCGGCGCCACGGAACAGGGCCTCGACCCGGAGGAGTACGCGGCCACGCTGCGCTGCCTGCTGCTGCCCGCCGACCCGGCATGCCGCACCCGCGTGTTCTTCGGCGCGGGCGGCGGCGGACTCTTCCGGCTCCGGGACGGGGAGTGGCGGGACATAGAGCCGAGCGTCCCGGAACAGGCCGGCGCACCCGTCGTCGGCTTCGGTTCCTCGCAGCCCGCCGAGACCCCGGACGGCGACCGGCTCACGATGGACCTCGACATCACGACGCCCCCGAGCCCCTACGAGCCCGCGACCCCACCGTCCCCGGGTTCCGGAGCGGGCCCGCACAGCGCGGACGCCACGCGCGACGCCTTCCGGTTCCGCGCCTCCGTAGCCCGACCGGGGGACACGCTGCTGCTGTGCTCACCGGGCCTCGCCGAACCGCTCCGCGGCGAGCCGGACCTCGCCCGCCACCTGGCGAACAGGTGGGCGGACGCCGATCCGCCGGGCCTCGCCACGTTCCTCGCGGACGCCCAGGTCCGGGTGAAGGGATACGCGGACGACAGGACGGCCGCCGCCGTTTGGGAGGCGTGAGCGCGCCCCGTATGAATTCATGGAACCCACAAGAGCTGAGAAGCAACGAGGAGACCGGGTTCCGAAAGGGCGCGTGAGTCATGGCCAAGCAGAACGTCGCCGAGCAGTTCGTCGACATCCTCGTCCGCGCGGGCGTCGAGCGCATGTACGGAGTCGTGGGCGACAGCCTCAACCCGGTCGTCGACGCGATCCGGCGCAACGACGCGATCGACTGGGTGCACGTACGGCACGAGGAGACCGCCGCCTTCGCGGCCGGCGCGGAAGCGCAGATCACCGGAAAGCTGACCGCGTGCGCCGGTTCCTGCGGGCCAGGGAACCTGCACCTCATCAACGGGCTCTACGACGCCCACCGCTCGATGGCCCCGGTCCTCGCCCTCGCCTCGCACATCCCGTCCAGCGAGATCGGCCTCGGATTCTTCCAGGAGACGCACCCCGACCGGCTGTTCTCCGAGTGCTCGCACTACAGCGAGATGATCTCCAGCCCGAAGCAGCTGCCGCGCGTCCTGCAGACCGCGATCCAGAACGCGGTCGGCCAGTCCGGCGTCAGCGTCGTGACGCTCCCCGGCGACGTCGCCGACGAAGCCGCGCCCGAGACGTCCATCGAGACCGCGATCGTCACCTCCCGGCCCAGCATCCGCCCCGGCGACGCCGAGATCGAGAAGCTCGTCGAGCTGATCGACGAGGCCGGCAAGGTCACGCTCTTCTGCGGCAGCGGCACCGCGGGCGCGCACGCCGAGGTCATGGAGTTCGCCGGGAAGATCAAGTCACCGGTCGGCCACGCGCTGCGCGGCAAGGAGTGGATTCAGTACGACAACCCTTATGACGTGGGGATGAGCGGGCTGCTCGGATACGGCGCCGCCTACGAGGCCACCCACGAGTGCGACCTCCTGATCCTGCTCGGCACCGACTTCCCGTACAACGCGTTCCTGCCACAGAAGGACGTCAAGATCGTCCAGGTCGACGTGCGGCCCGAGCACCTCGGCAGGCGCTCGAAGCTGGACCTCGCGGTCTGGGGCGATGTACGCGAGACGCTGCGCTGCCTCACGCCGCGCGTGAAGCCCAAGTCGAACCGCAAGTTCCTCGACCGGATGCTGAAGAAGCACGCCGACGCGCTCGAAGGCGTCGTGAAGGCGTACACGCGCAAGGTCGAGAAGCACACCCCGATCCACCCCGAGTACGTCGCCTCCGTCGTCGACGAACTCGCCGCCGAGGACGCCGTGTTCACGGTCGACACCGGCATGTGCAACGTCTGGGCGGCCCGCTACATCTCACCCAACGGGCGGCGCCGCGTCATCGGTTCGTTCTCCCACGGCTCGATGGCGAACGCGCTGCCGATGGCGATCGGCGCCCAGTTCACCGACCGGAACCGGCAGGTCGTCTCCATGTCGGGCGACGGCGGGTTCTCGATGCTGATGGGCGACTTCCTCACCCTCGTCCAGCACGACCTGCCGGTGAAGGTCGTCCTCTTCAACAACTCCTCTTTGGGCATGGTCGAGTTGGAGATGCTGGTCGCCGGTCTCCCCTCGTACGGGACGAACAACAAGAACCCGGACTTCGCCGCGATCGCCCGCGCCGCCGGTGCCTACGGCGTCCGCGTCGAGAAGCCGAAGCAGCTCGCGGGCGCGCTCAAGGACGCGTTCCGGCACAAGGGGCCCGCGCTCGTCGACGTCGTCACCGATCCCAACGCCCTGTCCATCCCGCCGAAGATCAGCGCCGAGATGGTCACGGGCTTCGCCCTGTCCGCCTCGAAGATCGTGCTCGACGGTGGAGTGGGCCGGATGGTGCAGATGGCCCGCTCCAACCTGCGCAACATGCCGCGTCCGTAGGGCATTTGAGTTCGGCTCACACCGGCCGCAGGCGCAGCGTCAGGATCTGGAACGGGCGCAGCGACAGGGCAAGACCGGCGTCCGAGGTGCCGGCCGCGCGCAGCGGCCGCTCCAGGAGGTCGGTCTCGTCCGCGCCCGCCACCGGGAACGCCGCCGTGAGCGTCGCGTCCGCGCGCCCGCCCCGCGACTCGTAGAGCCGCACCACGACATCCCCGCTGCGGTCCTCCGCGAGCTTCACGGACTCGACCGTCACCGCCGGGTGGTCGACCGTGACCAGCGGCGTCACGGCGGGGGCGGGCGCGACCCGCAGCGGCAGGTTCAGGGCGAGACCCTCCGCCACCGCGTCGCCGGTCGTCGCGCCCGGCAGCAGCGCGTACGTGAAGCGGTGCGTGCCCAGGTCCGTCTCCGGGTCGGGGGAGTGCGGGGCGCGCAGGAGCGTGAGGCGGACCGTGGTGCCGAGGCCCTCGTCGTGCGCGGCGCGGGTCACATCGTGGCCGTACGTGGAGTCGTTGGCGAGCGCGACCCCGTAGCCCTCCTCCGCGACGCGCAGCCAGCGGTGCGCGCAGATCTCGTAACGGGCCGCGTCCCAGCCGGTGTTGGCGTGCGTGGGCCGGTTGACGTGGCCGAACTGGATCTCGGCGGACGACCGCTCCGCGTGCACGTCCAGCGGGAACGCCGCCTTGAGCACCTTCTCCGACTCCTGCCAGTCGATGTCCGTGACCACGTCCAGGCGCCGGCTGTCCGCCGCGAGCCGGTACTCCTGCGTGATCCGGGACGCCCCGAAGGAGCGGGTGACGCGCACGGAGACCCGCAGCGGCCCCTCCTCGACCAGCTCCACCTTCTCGGCCTCTGTGAGGTCGGTGCGGGTGTGCCGGTAGTGGGCGTCCAGGTCCCAGGCGTCGTACTGGGTGGGGTGGTCGGGGTGCAGCTGGAGCAGGTTCCCGCGGCTGCCGGGCGCGAGCGTCTCGCGTCCGCCGCTGCCCAAGTCCCGTACAGAGGTGAGGAGTCCGTCGCTGTCGATCGTGACGGTGAGGTGCTCGTTGGCGAGGACGATCGAACCGGTCTCCCGCGTCGCCGCCGCGTGCGCGCCGGGTCCGTGCGTCCGCCCGGCGGCCTCGGCGAGGGGCCGTGAGCCGAGCCCGTCGACGTTCACATGGATCAACTCGCCGTTGTGGGCGACGATTTCGCTGCGCGGGTACGGGGAGGCGTTGAGCGCGGACTGTTCGGTGCCGCCGAGGTGGCGCACGGCGGCGGCGGTGATGCCGTCCAGTTCCGTGAGCACCTGGGCGTAGGTCTCCCGTGCCTCCCGGTGGACCCAGGCGATCGACGAGCCGGGCAGGATGTCGTGGAACTGGTGCAGCAGCACCGTCTTCCAGATCCGGTCCAGGTCGTCATAGGGGTACGCGTACGACGCGTCGTGCAGCGCGGCGGCCGTGCACCACAACTCGGCCTCTCGCAGGGCGTGTTCGGAGCGCCGGTTGCCCTGCTTCGTCTTCGCCTGCGTGGTGTACGTGGCGCGGTGCATCTCCAGGTACAGCTCGCCCGACCAGACCGGGGCGCGCTCGCCGTACTCCTCGTGCGCCGCCTCGAAGAACGCGGCGGGCCGCTCGATGTCGACGCGCGGCGAACCCTCCAGGTCGCGCAGCCGGCGCGCCTTCTCCAGCATTTCGCGGGTCGGGCCGCCCCCGCCGTCGCCCCAGCCGAACGGGACGAGGGAGCTGGACGCGCCGCCCTTATCCGCGAAGTTCCGCTCGGCGCGCGCCAGTTCACTCGCGTGGAACTGTGCGTTGTAGGTGTCCACGGGCGGGAAGTGGGTGAACACGCGCGTGCCGTCGATGCCCTCCCACCAGAACGTGTGGTGCGGCATCTTGTTCGTCTGGTTCCAGCTCAGCTTCTGTGTCAGGAACCACTTGGCGCCCGCGAGCTTCGCCAACTGCGGGAAGGCGGCCGTGTATCCGAAGGAGTCCGGCAGCCAGATCTCCTCCGTCTCCACACCCAGCTCGTCCTGGAAGAACCGCTTGCCGTGCACCAGTTGGCGCGCGAGGGCCTCGCCGCCGGGCATGTTCGCGTCCGACTCCACCCACATGGAGCCGACCGGGGACCAGTTCCCGTCGGTGACCGCCTTCTTGATGCGCTCCCAGATGTGCGGCTGGTGCTCCTTCACCCACGCGTACTGCTGTGCCTGCGAGCAGGCGAAGACCAGCTCCGGGTAGTCGCGGGCCAGCGCCGTGACGTTCGCGAAGGTGCGGGAGGCCTTGCGGACCGTCTCGCGCAGCGGCCACAGCCACGCCGAGTCGATGTGCGCGTGCCCGGCCGCCGAGACCCGGTGCGCGCTCGCGTGCGCGGGCCGGGACAGCACCTCGGCCAGCTCGGCGCGGGCCGCCGACGCCGTGCCGGAGACGTCGTGCAGATCGAGGGCGTCCAGCATCCGCTCCAGCGCGCGCAGGATGTCGTGGCGCCTGGCCCGGTCGGCTTCCAGCTCGTGCATCAGCTCCGAGAGCACCTCGATGTCCAGCACGAGGTGCCAGACCTCCTCGTCGAGTACGGCGACGTCAGCAGAGCGGAATCGGTAGTTGGGGCGATCCCCCGCGGTCAGTACGTCGCCGAGGTGGGTGGGTTCGAAGTCCCTCAGGACCGTCGGATTGGCCGCCGCCTCGAGGAGGAGTCGCACCGGCTCGCCGCCGGCCGCGGGCGCCGCGATCGTCAGATGCCGGTTGCGCGGGTGGATGCCCTTGAGGGGCACGCCCGACGCGTCGTACAGCAGTCCCTCCGCCTGGAAGCCGGGCCCCTGCCCGGAGAAACCGGGGTCGACGACCACCTCGACGTGCCGCCCCGCCCACTCCTCGGGGACCCGCCCCTCCAGACGGAACCAACTGGTCGACCACGGCTTTCCCCACGCGGTGCCGGTCTCGAAGGGCTCGTACGTGCCTTCGAGGGCCTCGGCCACCGGCACCGGTTCCCCGGGTGCGTGCCAGACGCTCATGGTCAGCGGCACCCGCGCCGCGTACTGCGCGGGCCGCACGAACTGGCGCATCGCCCGGTCGAGTCGGCCTTCCACGAGGTGTCGGTCGTCGTGCACGGCGGCTCCTTCAATGCATGTGCTGCGCTGTTCCCGGGCGGCGTCCCCACGCTTCCTTCCCCGGCGGGGCGGCGCACACCCCCGCAAATGGTGGACCAATCAACAAGCGTGTCGATCAGGCAGCGGGGCATTCATCCCCGTGTACGCGTTCGAACAGGGATCGGCGTGTGGGCGGGGGCCATGAAAAGGCAGTCACGAGGGGGCGCCTCAATGGGCGACACGGGCTCAATGACGTACGAGAAGGAGGTCGCGGCGCGCGCGGATCCGGAGGACGAGCCGCCGCGGCAGCTCAAGCGAAAGCTGGGCAAGGCGGACCTGCGGGCCGTCCCGGAGGTGCGGCGCGCGCTGCGCGAACTCCTCCTGCACTGGGGCAGGCCCGGAAGATCGGAGGTGGCGGAGCTGCTCACCAGCGAACTCGTGACGAACGCGCTGGTGCACACGGACTGCGAGGCGGAGCTCACGGCGACCGTGGGGTCCCGGTCCCTGAGGGTCGAGGTCCGTGACTTCGTCTCGCGCAGGCCCAAACCACGCGTACCGCACGCCGACGACGGTACGCACGGCACCAGCGGGCGCGGCCTCATCCTGGTGCAGTCCCTCGCGGACGCCTGGGGTGTCGCGGCGCTGGGCCCGGGTGCCACGGGCAAGGTGGTCTGGTTCGAACTGGACGGCGGCGTCGCGTGATGCCGCGACACCGCCGTACCACGGACGGGCTCAACCGAGCTGCTGCTCAAGGTCCTTGAGCTTCTGCTCCAGAGAGTCGAGCCGGGGCAGCGCCTGCGTGTCGTCCTCTGCCGTGAGGTCGACGGTGCCGGGCGCCTTCTGGTCACGGGACCTACGGATCCCCTTGACGGCCTGCAGGGAGGGGCGGGCGCGCAGCGGAAGCTGTTCCGGTGCGGGCGCCGCCTGCGGTAGTTCCGACGGCGCGGCCTGCGCCGATATGGCGGACTCCGAGCCGGATCCTCCGGAGGTGCCCGCCTCCACCTGCCGGGGGTCGCGGGTGCCGAAACCCCGGCTCAGCGCCTTCAGTTGGGCACGCTCCAGCTTCTGGTGCTCGCGCTGGCGCATCCGGTTCTGCGTCTTCTCCCGCTTGTCCTCGCGCACCTCGTCCACGGCCTCGTCGAGGGTGCGCACATTCTCCAGGAGCATCAACGACCAGGCGCTGTACGTCTCCAGAGGGGCGCGCAGCCACCGCACCATCCGGATCTGCGGCAACGGCCGAGGAACCAGGCCCTGTTCACGCAGCGCCGCGCGGCGGGTCTGCTTCAGGGCGCGGTCGAACAGGACGGCCGCCGACAGGGACATCCCCGCGAAGAAGTGCGGGGCGCCCGCGTGGTCCAACCCCCTGGGCGCGTGCACCCAGTTGAACCAGGCGGCGGCGCCCGCGAACGTCCACACGAGTATCCGGGAGCCGAGCGCGGCGTCGCCGTGGCTGGCCTCGCGCACCGCGAGCACCGAGCAGAACATCGCGGCTCCGTCGAGCCCGAAGGGGACGAGGTACTCCCAACCCCCTGACAGGTTCAGGTTCTGCTGGCCGAAGCCGACCAGGCCGTGGAAGGAGAGGGCGGCGGCGACGGCCGCGCAGCAGAACAGCAGCACGTACGAGGCCGTGCCGTAGACGGCCTCCTTGCGCCTGCGGCGCTCCTCGCTGCGTTCCCACGAATCGTCGGAGAAAGCGTCCTTCTTGGCGCCCCCGGCGCGCCTGCCGCGCGCGAGCACTGCGACCGCCGCCAGCATGCCCAGGAGCAGTACGGCGCCCGGCAGCAGCCAGTCCAGCGATATGTCGGTCAGTCTCATCTGGGGTCCCTTGCATCGCGATAGGGCGGAACTGGCGCCATATTGGCCCAGCCGTCGGAGCGCGCAGGGGGTTTCGGGGCAAGACAACGCCATTGGTGTGCAAGGGGGCGCGTAAAACGGTCGTACGCTCGAACTCCCGCTGGTGAAACGAAAGTTGAGTTCGAATTACGTCACTCGTACGGGTGGTTCACGCCGCCGCGGTCGCGGTAAGCCTGCCGACCCGGTCCGCGTCACAGGTGCGCGGGCAGGTCACGCAGGTGTCCTCCGGGCGCAGTGTGTAGAACATGCAGCAGCTCGCCCGGTCGCGCGTGGGCAGCAACTCCCCGGCGGGGCCCGTGAGTTCGCGGAACGCGGCCTTCCCCACGTACGGCTTCGTCGCGCCGGGCAGCAGCGCCTCCAGGTCGGACATGGCGCGCCGCTCCTCGCCGAGGAGGTGACCCACGTACCAGAGGGACTCGACGATCTCGTCCGTCGCCATGCCCCACAGCGCGCGCGGGCCGCGCCGCATCCGCGGCCCGAATCCTGCGAGCACGGGCTGCAGGTGCTCGGCGACGGCCGCGCGGACCTCGGCGCGCAGGGCCTCCTCGTCGGGGACGACGCGGGCGCCGGGCAGATTCGCCGCCGGGTCGTCGGGGAGGCAGGCGAACTCGGTGATGTGGACCGCGAGCCGGCCGAGCGTGCGCTGGAAGGCGACCTCGGAGGCCGGGAAGCGGGGCACGCGACGGTGCAGGAACCAGGGGATCGTGATCAGCAGGCAGGCGGGCCAGGCGTAACGGTGCAGGCCGAAGCTCGCGATGACGTCGGGGCGGGCGCCGCTGCCGTAGTCCTTGAGCACCTGTGCGTTGTCCCACGCGAGGAAGGCGTCGAGGGCGGCGCCGCCCTCCGCGAGCCGCGCCGCGTGCACCCAGCCGGCGCCCTCGGGCAGCGCCTCGCCCGCGGGTACCTCGGTGACGCCCAGGCCCGGGAACACCTCGGCGAGGCGGGCGTACGCGGCCGAGACCGCGCTGGGAGGCGCGCCGAGCGCCGACGTGGTGAGGGGCATGCGAGGACCGCCGATTCACGATCGTTTACAGGTAAGCCTTACCTTACCCGAACGGGCTGGGGTTTGAACTGTCGGCCGGGCCCTCTATCGTTCGTCGTTGAGCTTCGGACAAACGGCAAGGAACGGCGGCGAAGGGGATGACCGGGGTGGAGCGGACGAGACCACGCGAGGCACGCGACTCCTCCATCGGAGTGCCGGAGCAGCGGTCGACGTCGGCCTGGGCGCCGAGGTCCTCCCCGCCTGCCTCCGCGCCGGCCGCCGTCCCCGAGCAGAGCCGTGGTGAGCACACCCACAGCGAGCCGCCCGCGCCGGGGAGCGCGGCACGCGGGGCGGTCGAGCGGACGTCGGTGCGCGGGCAGGTGCTCGACGCGCTGCGGGCCGCGCTGGTCTCCGGTGACCTCGCGCCCGGCGAGGTGTACTCGGGTCCCGCGCTCGGGGACCGCTTCGGGGTCTCGGCGACGCCGGTGCGCGAGGCGATGCAGCAGCTGGCGCGGGAGGGCGCGGTCGAGGTCGTGCCCAACCGGGGGTTCCGGGTGACCCGGCGCTCGGACCGCGAGCTGGCCGAGCTGGCGGAGGTGCGGGTGCTCGTCGAGGTGCCGGTGGTGACGCGGCTCGTCCGTACGGTGGCGCCCGCGCGGTGGGCCGAGTTGCGGCCGCTGGTCCGGGCGACGGCGGCGGCCGCGGCGGTGGGGGACCGGGCGGGGTACGCGGAGGCGGATCGTGCGTTCCACCGGGCCGTTCTGTCGTTCGCGGGGAACGACCAGGTGGTCAGGGTCGCGGACGATCTGCATCGGCAGGTGGGGTGGTCGCTGTCGGACCTGGCGGTGGATGCGAGGCAGCATGTCGCGTTGCTGGACGCGTTGGAGGCGCAGGACGGTGCGGCGGTCCGGGTACTGGTGGAACGTCACATCACCGGTTGACCGCCCTCAGGCCACGGGGCTCCGCCCCGGACCCCGCGCCTCAATCGCCGGCGGGGCTCAAAAGATCGCCTCAAACGCCGCAGGGGCTTGATCTATCAAGCCCC